>DATCXL010000323.1:0-3532 GCA_036565825.1 Mycobacteriales bacterium | reverse complement strand
GTTAGCGCGCCGCCCTGTCAAGGCGGAGGTCGCGGGTTCAAGTCCCGTCGGGGTCGCAAGACAGCCGGTCACACGGCCGGACGTCCTACCTGGCCAGGTAGCTCAGTTGGTACGAGCGTCCGCCTGAAAAGCGGAAGGTCGGCGGTTCGACCCCGCCCCTGGCCACCCTCCTGACCTGCGAAGACAGAAGCCCGCCGTCTCCGGCGGGCTTCCTTGGTCTCAGTTCTGGTCTCAGTTGTACCGCCTACGTCGGCACCAACACGCCGGCCGGACCGTCGCCACCGTCGTCCTTCCGGTCACCCTCGGCACCTGTCTGGCCGCCCCAGAGCAGGCCACCCAGTTGGGTGGCGATACCTCGACGCACCTCGTCGGGTACGTGCTGGTATCGGGTTGTCATCGCGGCCTGTGACCAGCCCATGACCTGCATGACTGCCCGGGTCGGCACTCCAAGCACGAGCAGGATGGTGGCCGCGGTGTGCCGGGCGTCGTGTAGCCGCGCCGGCCGAACCTTGGCCTGCCGCAGCAGTTCCCGCCACTCCTCGTAGTCCCGCCGAGGATCCACCGGCCTGCCGGTCGGCTGCGTGAAGACCCACCCTCCCTCCTGCCACAGGTCACCGGCCCTCTCACGTTCGGCGTCCTGAGCGGTCCTGTGCCGTGCCAGCGCGGTGGCCAGCGGACCAGGCACGCCGATCACCCGTCGTCCGGCTCGGGACTTGGTCTCGACGGCTACCAGCCCACCCCCGCGCCGCTGCGGACACTCCGCCCCACGCTTCTGACCGCAGGTCCCGCCGCACCCGTGCTGCCAGGTGTGCCGTTGCAGCGCACGACGGACCGTCAGCGTGTCGCCACTCGGGCTCAGGTCCGACCATCGCAGCCCAAGGGCCTCTCCCTGCCGAAGACCAAGCGCCAGCGCCAGTTCGTACCGGACACCGTTACGCCGGGTCCTGGCGACCCTGAGCAGCCGTTGCGCCTCCTCGATGGTGAAGGGCTCGATCTCCTGCTCAACCAGCCGAGGCGCCTTGGCGAACTCGGCCGGGTTCCTGACCACCTGACCGCGCCGCACCGCCTCGTTCATCGCGGTGCGCAGCGTCCGGTGGACCTGGTGAACCGTGCCGGGTGACAGGTTCGCGGCCCGCATCCTGCTGTACAGCTTCTCGATGTGCTCGGGTTGCAGCCGGTCCGTACGGTGCCCACCGATCCCTGGGATCAGGTGTCGGTAGACGGCCGTGCGGTATCCGGCGAGGGTCTTGGGTCGCACACTGGCCGCCGCGATGTTCTCGACCCAGTGGGTGAGCCAGTCCCCTACCGTCCATGCCCGACCTGGACGCTTCACCCGACCGGCATCGCGGTCCTTCTCCAGTTCACGAACCTTCCGGCGGACCTCCGCTTCAGTCATGGCGCTGACGTGTCGGCGGTCGGGCTTTCCGTCGTCGCGAACGCCCATCGTGACGCGTCCGTGCCAGCGTCCGTCCTTCCCGAGATACACGCTCGCGGTCATGTTCGGCGCGCGGGTTCCTTCTTGGCGCTTGCGCGGCATGTGGCTTGTGTTCTCCTTGTCAGGCTGCGGTGGTGAGTCGCTGGGTGTAGGCGGTCAGGGCGTCGGGTCGGATGCGCCGGAGCCGGCCGATCTGCACCGACTCGACTTCGCCGGACTTGATGAGCCGGAACATGGTGGTGCGGCCGATGCCGAGCCGTGCGGCGGCTTCCTCGACGGTGAGCAGCAGTCGGCCCGGTTGGGCGACTGAGAGACGTTCTGAGGTGGTCACGACTACCTCCAGTCAGTGGGTGGCGAGGAGAGGGCGTAGAGCGACCGGGGCGGCTGTCCCTGGGGTGTCCCTGGCGTGACACCCGTGCTGACCTGCGGAAACGCCAGTTCGGGGACTCCAGGGACAGCAGGGACAGTCCCTGTCCCCGGGTGTCCCTGAGCGCCGGGCGGCGCGGTGTAGCGGCCGGCGGCGTTGACGGCGAGTTGCCCGACGTTGGCCATCCGGGCGCACGTCTTCTTGGTCAACTCGTAGTCGGTGCCGGTGGCAGCGGCGATGTCCTTGGGCCGGCTGCCAGGGTTGTCCCGGACGTGGCGGAGGATGACCACTCGGGTGTCGGGTAGCGCGTGGTCGGATGCCGGGCCTTCGAGCATTCGCCAGGTGCCGGTGTTCGGGTCGAACGCGAGCGCGTACTCGCTCTCGGTGATGTCGCGGCCGGTGACGTGAAGGACGCCGTCCGCCTGCCCTCGGGGGCGCTTGAGAACGAGGATCGCGTCGGACGCTCCGGCCAGTCCGTTGGTTCCGGAGACCGATTCGAGGAAGTCGTCGGACCCGGCCTTGCGGATGTGGTGAACGAGTAGGCAGGCGATGCCGTAGGCGTCGGCCACGGCCTTGGCGCGTCCGATCGCGGCGTAGTCAGCTTCGTACTGCGAGCCGTTGTGGGAGCGTCCGCGAACCTTGGTGAACACGTCGATGATGACCAGCCGGGCGCCAGGGTTCCGGTCGATCCACCGGGCGATGTGTTGGTCTCCCCCTTCGGGCAGCGGCGGGCATTCGGTGGCGAGGGTGAGCGCGACCGGTGGTGGTGAACCGGCGAGCATCGCGCCGAGTCGGGTCTTGAGCCGACGCGGCGTGTCCTCCAGGGCGAGGTAGAGCACCGGGCCGGGGTCGACCTGCACCTGACCCAGCGCCCGGCCGCCCGAAGCGATGGCGATACCGAGGCCGAGAGACAGCCAGGACTTGCCCACCTTCGGCGGTCCGGCGAACAGCGTCACCCCTTCGGCCACCAGTCCGGGAACAGCCCAGCGCGGCTCGGGAAACTCGGTGGCCATGAGTTCGGCGGCCGTCCACGACGTACGCCGCTCGTTATGGCCGGTCGAGTTCACGCCGCCACCCGTCGGGGTCGGCGTGCTCCGGCACGCAGGCCGGATGTGATGGTGGCGTCACGTTCGCGTTCGGTGTAGGCGCCTGCCGCGACGTGCTCGGCCGACGCCGCCACGAGCACGTGGCGGACCTGCTCGGCGGTCAGGGCACCGGAGGCGACCAACTGACCGAGTGCTTGGGCGGCGATGAACAGGGCGTGGTTCCGCTGCCCACTGGTGGCATCCCGCACCTGTGCCGCTTCGGCTTGCAGGGCGGCGGTCAGGTAGGCCGAGAGTCGGGCGGTGTTGGGCAGGGTGACCGGTTCGGCTGGTATGGCGGGCTGCGGACGTAGCAGGTCGACCAGCCAGGAAGGCAGCGGCGCCGTAGGCGCCTCGTACAGCAGCTCGTACCGGCGGTCGTTGACCCTGCTACCGGTGGCGACCACATACCCGCCAGCGGCCCGGGTGTCGATGAGCCAGCCGAGCCGGCCGGCGGTGTTCCGCAGACTGACACCGTCCGGAGCGGTGTAGTAGGCATGCAACCCAGTCGAGGCGGATGAGGGACCCGCGGTGTTCGTGGGGGGCCGGCGGATGTTCGCACGACTCGGAGACAACGGGCACCACCTGGGCGGCTGCGTTGAGCACGTCACCCGCTCGAATTCCGACGCCCGAGGAAGCCGTGGCACT
>DATCXL010000318.1:0-3071 GCA_036565825.1 Mycobacteriales bacterium | reverse complement strand
GCGCCGCCGTCATCGCGTCCAGTCGGGTGACCGCGTCGTCGTAGGCGGCGTCGATGTCGAACGCCGACATGTCCGGGCCGAGCAGGGCGTTGGCGACCAGTAGCACCGTGCACTCGTGGTGGTCGACGACGGCCAGGTCGGTCACCACCAGCATGCACAGTTCGGGCAGGCCCAGATCGTCCACCGCGTGGTTCGGCAACCGTTCCAGCCGTCGCACGATGTCGTAACCGAGGTAGCCGACCAGACCGCCCACCAACGGGGGTAGGTCGGGCAGTCGAGGGCTGCGCAGCGCCCGCCAGGTGGCCGCCAGCACGTCGAGTGGGTCACCGTCGACCGGCGCTCCGGGTGGCGGGGTGCCGGTCCAGTGGGCCCGCCCGTCGCGCTCGGTGAGGGTGGCGGTACCGCGTACCCCGACGAACGAGTACCGGGACCAGGCGCGGCCGTGCTCGGCCGACTCCAGCAGGAACGTTCCCGGCCCGCCGGCGAGCTTGCGGTACACCCCTACCGGGGTCTCCCCGTCAGCGAACAGTTTGCGGGTGACCGGAACGACCCGGTGGGTCGCCGTCAGCGCGGCGAACTCCTGCCGCGACGGTACCGGTTCGCCGGTGGTCACCGGACCGGCTCGGGGCCGGGTGAGCCCTGCACCACGTCGAGCAGGTCCGCCTCGAAACAGGTGCGGTCACCGGTGTGACAGGCGGCGCCGACCTGGTCCACCCGAACCAGCACGGTGTCTCCGTCGCAGTCCAGGGCTACCGACCTCACCCACTGCTGGTGGCCTGAGGTGTCCCCCTTGACCCAGTACTCGCTGCGACTGCGGGACCAGTACGTGCACCGGCCGGTGGTCAGGGTGCGGTGTAGCGCCTCGTCGTCCATCCAACCGACCATGAGTACCTCGCCGGTGTCATGCTGCTGGGCGACAGCCGGGAAGAGGCCGTCGCGGTCACGCTTGAGCCGGGCGGCGATGGCGGGGTCGAGGTTGGACGGGCGCGTCATGGGCCCCATTGTGCCAGCGGCCCCCGCGCCCGGTCACAGCATGCCGTACCGACACGGGTCAGTATCCGGGTGGACGCGGGGCGTCGCATCGGCAGTACCTGGCCGACGTGGGCAGCAGCAGCAGCCAGGCCGCCGCCGCGCAACTGGCCACGTAGAGCAGCGAGAACACCACACCGCCGGCGTTACCGTCCGACGCGGCTCCCAGCAGCCCGAGCAGCGGCAGTATCCCGAGCACCATCTGCATGACCGCGCTGGCGATGCGGCAGCCGTTGACCCGGCGCAGGGTCAGGATCGCCAACGTGATCATCCCGGCGGCGACCAGCGCGACGATCACACCGCCCACGACCAGTCCGAGCCTGGCATCGTCCGCGGCCTCGGCACCGAACTCGGGGTCGTCCACGAGGTTCGCTATCTCGTTGGCCGCGAACACCAGCACGATCCCGCCCACCAGCCAGAAGGTGGACTGGACAAGCTGGATCACCGCTCCGGTGATGGTGGTGACGCCGGAGGCCGGCGGCGACGTGGCGTAGGGCTGGTATGCCCCGTACGGCTGGTAGCCGGCATACACCGGACCCGCCGGGGGCTGCAGGCCCGGTCCGCCGGGTCCGCCGGGTCCGCCGCCCTGAACCGGCGATGCGTAGGGGTTTGCCGGGTAGCCGGGATATCCGGGGTTCCCCGCCGGGTAGGCCGGATAGGGTGAATCGCTGGACTGATACGCCGGGTAGGCCGGCGGGGTGGGCGGAGCACCCGGGTAGGCCGGTGGCAGTTTCCTGGTCGGTTCCGAACCCCCGGCCGGTGTCGATGACTCCCCGGCCTGGGGTTGCTGGCCCGGAGGCTCCCACGGCTCTGACATGAACTACTCCCTCGGGTGTGGCTGCGACGGACGGTACCCGTTCCGGTCGCCCGCCCGCCCAGCCCCTGTCGGAACGGGCCTCCCGAGGCCGAACCGGGAAACCAGCCAGGTGATCAACTCGCCGTTCCTGGACCTCGACCCGCCCATCGTGCCGACCTGTCGGCCCTGCTGCACGGCCAGTGCTGCCCGGACCGCAGTGCCTGCGGTTCAGGAGTCAGTCCGAGCGTGAGGGTCCGGTGAAGCCGCGTACGAGTGTGGTGAACTGCATGAGGATCTTCCCGTAGGCGCTCGCGGCCCCGGTCATCAGCGTTCCGACGTCCTCGACGCTTCTCGCCCTGCGTCGCCCCTCGGCCGTGAGGGTGACCATCGCGTGGGTGAATCCGGCGATCAGGACCGCGGCGACCACCGCCATTCCGATCAGAACGACAACCATCCCGGTGAGGAGCACGCCGAGTTCACGGGTACCGACGGCACCACCCGCAAACGCGGCCAGGGTCGCGACCATTCCGACAAGCCGTGTGGGCACACCCAGGGCGCGTCCGGCGGTGGCCAGTGACCGTCGGCGGGTTCTCTGATCCTTACCAGTCGGGTATCCGGGGCGGGCGGTATCGGTGAGGGTGTCCGGCTGGGCGTGGGTGGTCTGGGAGCCGCGGGCGGTGGCGGGGGTGTTGGGACAGTCCGGCATGAAGAACACCTCGTTGTGTCGCTTCTGGTGTCCTGTCTCATGTCCGCGGCGGCAGGTTTTCCTTCACGGTCAACGCGACGCGCTTGCGGTGGTAGCCGGTGTTTTAACCTATTTGAGTTGTTAAGTGAGTAAGGGCGCACCGGTCGAGGGCGAGTAGTGCCGCACCGACCATGCCGGCATCGGCTCCCAGTCGCGCCGGCGCCACCGGTGGCAGGGTTCGGCGGTCGCGGGCGAAGACGAACCGTTCGAAGCTCGCGCGGGTGGGAGTGAGGAGCAGGTCGCCAACCTCGGCCAGGCCTCCGCCGACAAGGACCAGTTCGGGGTCGAACAGGGCCACCAGTGAGGCGATTCCCACGCCGATCCAATAGCCGAGCTCGTCGAACAGGGCCCGGGCAACCGGGTCACCGAGTCGGGCGGCCTGGAAGACCGTCTCGCCGGTGACGCTCTCGGCTCCGCAGGCCAGTCGGGCCAGCGGTCCGGTCGGATCGGCATGGGCCGCCGCCCGCCCAGCCCGGCCGAGAGCGGTACCCGATGCCATCG
>DATCXL010000295.1:0-2341 GCA_036565825.1 Mycobacteriales bacterium | reverse complement strand
GGCGCGTCGATCACGACCACGGCGAGTAGGTCGGTGGCCAGGGTGAGCGGGTCGACCCCAAGGCCGAGGCAGTATGTGTGCAGTCGCCCGGTGCCGAGGGCCTCGGTCAGCCGGGAGGCGGTCGGCCATGCCGCGTAGTCGATCGGATCCGCTTGGCCGTGGCGTTCGGGCTCCCCAAGCAGTTCCTCGGCGAACTCGCGGACGATGCACCACCACAGTGAGAAGTCGTTGCGGACGTTCGACGGTTGGGAACCGGTCGGCTGGAACACTCCGACCGGGACGACCTGGTACATGCCCCCGGCGTGTCCGACGGCGGCCGGGTTGCGTCGGTGCATCAGGAACGTTGACTGTCCGGCAGTCCGGTCGTGCCGCATGACCATTGCGCTGATCGCGACGTTCACCGGCCGGCGGGCCGGGTCGCATGGGTCACCCACCGCGTGCCGCAACGGCTGCTCGGTCGTGTCGCCGAGCGTGGCCGAGGCGTACTCGTGCGCGCATGCGGCACCGACATCCAGTGACTGGAAGTAGCCGCCCAGGCCGAACCCCATCCGCGGTTCGGCTCGCAATTCGGCGTCGGTCAGCCGGTAGGTGGGCCGGTTCTCGAACGTGCTCGGCGCGGCCAGTTCCGCGACGGCGTCGGAGTAGCTCCGGTACCGACTGCCGTTCCGCCTGACCGGGAGCACGCCCTGGGCGACATTCTCGATGCCGGTGACGCCGTCGAACTTCGCGCCCGGGTCCAGGCGCAGCGCGATGTCATCCAGTGGCACCGGTTCGTCTGGCAACCACCCGGGTGGTGCGAGCAGTGGCGTCCCTTCGACGTTGGGCGCCTCGGGGTACTCCTGACGTGCCTTCACGGCCAGGTCGTGGCGGTGCTCGGCCAGGTACGCCCGCACCCGCAACCATCGTCGTTGGCTGTCGGTGAGGGGTGAGGCCGGCGTCTCGCTCAGAGTGACTTGCAGCCTTCCCGTTCGGCGGCCCGAGTCACAGGCCGAGGATGTGATCTCGGTGCCGCCATGCCAGGGCCAGACACGCCGCGCCGGGCGAGGCCATCGGCTCGGAGGTGAGCAGCCGGTGCACCGACTCGGCAGTGAACGGGATACCTTCGGCGGCCCGCCCGTCGCCGATCGCGACGATCTCACCCTCGTCGTTGTAACGCACCATCGACCCGAACGCACGGCCGAACACGTCGTCGTCGATCACCACGACGGTCAGGATCGTTGCAGCAAGGGTCAGTGCGTCCAGCCCCATGCCGAGGACGAACGGCACGAGCGTCCCTGCGGTCTGCGCGTCCTCCAACTCCCGGAACAACGGCCATCCGTCGTAGTCGATCGGCTGGCTGCGGGTGCCGTCGTGTTCGGCCGCGCCGCACAGCTCCTCGGAGTACTCCCGGACGATGTTCCGCCACAGGTCGAAGTCGTTGCGCCGGTCCCACAGTGCGACGCTGGCCGGCTGGAACTCCCCGGCCGGGATCACGTCATACACCCCTGCGGCGGTGGCAACCTTCGCCGGATCACGCCAGTGCAGCAGGAACGTCGGTTCGGCTGGATAACGGCGCAGCCGGATCGTCAACGTCGTCACCGCCGGGATTACCGCACGCCGGTCGAAATCAAATGGATCGCCGATCAGATCCCGGAACGGCATCTCCTCTCGGATTTCTTCCACTGAACGTGGAATGCCGTTCCCGCGCCGAATGCAGGCTGATGCGATCTCGTGCCCGAGCGCCTCGGACACGTCGATCTTGTCGAAGTACGCAGCCAGCCCGAAACGCAGCTCCCCGGGGTTGAGTTGCTGGCCGAGCAACCGGTAACTCGGCCGGGACTCGAACAGGCTGGGCGGATCCAGATGCTTGATCGCGGCGGTGTACCGGTCAAACCGCTGACCCGGCAGTCGCAACGGACGGGTGGCCGCCGTCTCCGGCTCGGACCCGTCCACGGCCACCGGGTGCGGACGCTCGTCCAGGGTCAGCCGCAGCGACCGCAGCCCGACCGGCTCGTCGGGTATCCACCCCTGTCCGGCGATCAGCGGTGTATCCGGGACCCGCGCCTCGACTGGGTACGCCCCGGTCGCCAGGCGGGCCAGCTCGGAACGGTGCTGGTTCAACCACCGCCGCTCCATCCGCCACCGGGCCTGGTCGGTGGCCACCGCTGCGTCAGGCGCGCCACTGCGCGGTCGGCCCAGCGCCACACCCAGATCCTCCGGCGAGATCCCCAGTTCGGAAACCGCGCGCTGCCGCAGCTCGTAGGACATCGCCTGCCGGCCGTGCTCGATCTGGCTGAGGTTCTGCTGTGTCATCCCGAGCAGGCTCGCCACCTCGGCCTGACTCTGCCGCGCCGACGCCCTC
>DATCXL010000262.1:0-7868 GCA_036565825.1 Mycobacteriales bacterium | reverse complement strand
GACGTTGCCGGGCTTCATGTCCCGGTGCACGATGCCGTTGCGGTGCGAGTAGTCGAGCGCGGCGCAGATGTCGGCCACGATCTCCATGGCCCGCTGCGGGTGCACCGGACCCTCGTTCTTGATGATGTCGCGCAGGGTCCGGCCCTCGACGTACTCCATCACGATGTACGGAGTGGGGCTGGTGGACCCGTTCTGCTCCAGGTCCTCGCCGCTGTCGTAGACGGCGACGATGGCCGGGTGGTTCAGTGAGGCGGCGGCCTGGGCTTCCCGGCGGAAGCGCGCCTGGAACGACGGGTCACGGGCCAGGTCGGGGCGAAGCACCTTGACCGCGACCTCCCGCCCCAGTCGGACGTCGCGACCGAGGTGGACCTCCGCCATGCCGCCGTAGCCGAGGGTCTGCCCCAGCTCGTAGCGGCTTCCCAGTAGACGTGGCTGTGTCATCGGCGTCCTCAGTCGTTCTTGTTCTTCGAGCGGTCATCGGACTGCTGGTCCACCGCGACTATCTCGACCGTGCTACCGACGGGCAGGGCACCCTGCGGCGCCACGGCGACGACCACACCCGGTCGCCCACCGTGGTCGGCGTACCGGATCGCGGGATCGAGGCCGAGTTGGCGCAGTTCCCGGAGCACATCCGAGACGGGTCGCCCGACGTAGTCGGACGCGACCACCATCACGGTCGGCGCGCCGGTTGGCGCACCACCGCCGGTGCCATTACCGGCCGGACCGGAGTCCGTGGTCACCGACGGATTGGTGATCTGTCCATTTTGTGATGATGATCGGTGGGTGATGAGCGTCACCCCGAGCACAAGTACCAGTACAGCCAGCACCACCAGAACCACCGCCCAGAACGTGCGGCGCGCCGACGATCCCCGTCCTACCGGTCCTGCCACGGTACCTGTGCCGTGGTGGCCCAACGACACCCCGGACTGTGGGCCGAGCTGTGGACCGAGGTTCGGGGCGGAATGGGGCCGTCTGGGTGGGAGCGGCCCCGTCAGTCTCATCGGTTGTCCGGTCACCGGGCCGTGCGCGGAGGGCGGGCCCGGCGGTGGGCAGGACGGTCGAGCCGGGGTGGGTCGGGGGATCGACCCGGTCGGCTGGCCGTACCCGGGCGACCCCGGCGGCCTGGGTGGCCCCGGTGGGCGTGGCAGCATCCGGGTGACCGGAGGCGGCGGTCCGGTGATCACCAGGGTGCCCTCCCCGGCCGGACGGCCTTCTCGCACCGCCTGGATCGCTGCGGCGAACTGGCCACCGGTGGCGAAACGCTGGCGAGGATCCTTGGCCATGGCCTGGCAGACCAACGCCCGCACCGGGGCCGGGACGTCGTCGGGCAGCGGTGGGGCAGGGTCACGGATCTGCATGACCGCGACCGCCACCGAGCTGTCCGCGACGAACGGCAGGCGCCCGGCCAGGCACTCGTAGGCGACCACCCCGAGGGAGTACACGTCACTGGCCGGGGTGGTGCGCTTGCCCTCGGCCTGTTCGGGCGCGAAGTACTGCGCGGTGCCGACCACCATGCCGGCCTGGGTGAGCGGCACCGTGTCGGCGGCCCGGGCGATCCCGAAGTCGGTGATCCGGACGGTGTTGTCCGGGCTGACCAGCAGGTTGCCTGGCTTGACGTCGCGGTGCACCATGCCGGTCCGGTGCGCGGCCTCCAGGGCGGCTGCGGCCTGTCCGATGATGTCCAGCGTCCGGGCCACCGGGAGTCGGCCGGTGCGAAGCAGGATGGCCGACAGCGGTTCGCCCCGGACCAGTTCCATCACCAGGTAGGCGGTGCGTTCACCGTCGTTGTCGACCTCGCCGTAGTCGTGCACGGCGGCAATACCGGGATGGCTCAGCGCCGCGGTGTTGCGGGCCTCGGCCCGGAACCGTTCCAGGAACGTGGGGTCGCTGGTCAACTCGCTCTTGAGGACCTTCACCGCGACCGTGCGGTGCAGCAGGGTGTCCTCGGCCCGCCAGACCTCACCCATCCCGCCCGTGGCGATACGGCCGGTCAGCCGGTACCGACCGGAAAGCTCGGTGTCCGTGGTCAGGGCGGCCACCTCATCGGCCTCCGGAACCCTGACTGGTCAGTACCGCCTGGATCACGTCACGGGCGATCGGCGCGGCGGCCTCGCCTCCGGTCACCTCGTTGCCGGCCACGCCGGCATGTTCCAGCAACACCGCGACCGCGACGGTCGGATGGTCGGCCGGGGCGAATCCGATGAACCACGCGTGCGGCTGCGCCCCCTGCGCGTTCTCAGCCGTGCCGGTCTTACCGGCCACCTGCACACCGTCGATCCGGGCCGACCTACCGGTGCCCTTGTTGACCACGTTGGCCATCATGTCGGTGAGCGTGCCGGCCACGTCGGTCGGCATGGTCCGGCCGATCTCGTGCGGCTCGGTGGTGGCCAGCGTGGACAGGTCGGGTGCCTGCAGTTCCTTGACCAGGTACGGCTGCATGAGCATCCCGCCGTTGGCCACCGCGGCGGCGATCATCGCCCCTTCCATCGGGGTGATCTGTACGTCCCGCTGCCCGATGGAGGACTGCCCGAGCGCCGCCCGGTCCGGAAGGTCACCGAGGGTGCTGGGAGCGACCCGCAGCGGCATGGCGAAACTTTCGTCGTCGATGCCGAAGGCACGGGCCTGCTGCCTGATGGTGTCGCTGCCCAGGTCGATACCGAGTTGGGCGAAGGCCGTGTTGCACGAGATGGTCAACGCGTGCAGGAAGGTGTCGGTCCTGCCGTCACCGCACGTCTCGTTGTCGAAGTTCTTCAGCTGGGTCTGGGTGCCGGGCAGGATGTACCTGGTGGGCGCGGGGATCCGGTCGCCCGGTTTGACGCCGTTCTGAAGGGCCGCAGCCGACACCACCACCTTGAACACCGAGCCCGGCGGGTAGCGCTCGCTGATCGCCCGGTCGATCATCGGGTCGGGGGACAGTTTGCCCAGGTCGGTGTAACTCTTGCGGATCGCCTCGGTGTCGTGCGAGGACAGTGTTGCCGGGTCGTAGGACGGCGTGCTGACCAGGGCCAGGATGGCGCCGCTGCGCGGGTCCAGGGCGACCACCGCGCCGGTCTGCTTGGCCATGCCCTTGAACGCGGCCTGCTGCGCCCTGGCGTTCAGGGTCAGCACCACGTTGCCACCCTTGGGATCGCGACCGGTGAACAGGTCGGACAACTGCCGGGTGAACAGCCGACTGTCCTTGCCGGACAGGATGTCGTTCTCGGCGCGTTCCATCCCGGCGGCCCCGTAGACCAGCGAGTAGAAGCCGGTGGCGGGCGCGTACACCGCGCCGTTGGGATACTGCCGCAGGTATTTCAGGTGGTCCTTGGTCGGCACCGACTGGGCGATCGCCCGGCCGTCCACCACGATCGATCCGCGTTGCCGCTCGTACTCCGACAGCAGCACCCGGGTGTTACCCGGGTCGGCACGCAGCTTGTCCGCGTGCAGCACCTGCACGTAGTTCACGTTGACGATGAGCAGGCCGAACAGCACGATCACCGCCACGGCCACCCGGCGCAGGGGTGCGTTCACTGGTTCACCACCTCGGTCACGGCCTCGGCCAGCGGCGGGTTGGGGTGACTGGGAGGTGTGGCGGGTCGGCGGGCGGCGTCGGAGATCCGCAACAGCATCGCGATCAGCGCGAAGTTCGCCACCAGCGAGGAGCCACCGTAGGACAGGAACGGTGTGGTCAGGCCGGTGAGCGGGATCAGTTTGGTCACTCCACCGACCACCACGAACACCTGCCACCCCAGACCGAACGCCAGGCCGGCGGCCAAGAGTTTGCCGAACGCGTCGCGCACCGTCAGCGCGGTACGGAACCCACGCTCGACGATAAGTGCGTACACGACCAGCAGTGCCACCAGACCGAACAGGCCCAGTTCCTCGCCCACGGTGGCCACGATGAAGTCACTGTTCGCGTACGGCACCGTTTCGGGTCGTCCGGCGCCCAGTCCGGTGCCGAACAGCCCTCCGGTGGCCAGTCCGAACAGGGACTGGATGATCTGGAACGCGCCGTCTCGGTTCCCGAACGGGTCGAGCCAGAACGCCACCCGGTCCTGGACGTGGCCGAACATCAGATAGGCGCCGTAGGCGCCGGCCATGAACAGGGTCAGGCCGATCAGCAGCCACGAGGTGCGCTCGGTCGCGACATAGAGCATCACCACGAAGATGCCGAAGATCAGTAGCGAGGTGCCCAGGTCCTTCTCCCGCACCAGTACCAGCACGCTGGCCAGCCAGGCGACCAGCACCGGCCCGAGGTCACGGCCGCGGGGCAGGTCGATGCCGGCGAACCGGCGCGACGCCAGCGACAGCACGTCGCGTTTGGCCACCAGGTAACTGGCGAAGAACACCATCAGCGCGAGCTTGGCGAACTCTCCGGGCTGGATCGAGAAGCCGGCCACCCGGATCCAGATCCGGGCGCCGTTCACCGTGCTGAACCTGGCCGGCAGGATCGCCGGGATGGTGAGGAAGACCAGCCCGCTGAACCCCAGCGTGTAGGCGTAACGGGAGAGATCCCGGTGGTTGCGCACCACCAGCAGTACGGCCACGAACAACGCCAGTCCGACACCGGTCCACACGATCTGGGCGGCGGCAGCGGCCGGCGGGATGTCCCGCCCGAACTGGCGGGCCCGATCGGCCACGCCGATGTCCACCCGGCGGATCAGTACCAACCCCAGGCCGTTGAGCAGCGCGGTCGCCGGCAGTAGCAGCGGGTCGGCGTAGGGCGCCAGCAGGCGCACCACGACGTGCGCGGCCAGCCACAGCAGGGAGAACCCGGCGCCGTAGCTGACCACGTCCGCGCCCACCGTGCCCGAGGTGTTCACGTCCACGATGACGTCGGCGGTGACCACCACCGCGATCGCGAACAGCAGCATCGCCAGTTCGGTGCCGCGTCGGGTCGATGGACGTCGGACGGCCATCGACTGGGTCGACATCAGTCGCCCACCCGGCAGTCACGGCCGGGCACCGGGCCGTCGTCGGATCCGGTCGTCCCGGTCGTCCCGGTCGCACTCGGGCCGGTCGCACTCGGGCCGGTCGGGCCGACCGTCGTGGTCGGTGCGGTGGTTGGTGAGGCGGGCGGACTGGTCGGGTTGGACGAGGCGGTCGGGTTGGGTGAGGCGGGCGGGGTGGTCGCCCCGACCCCGACGGTCGGGCACAGTGGCATCTGGTCACCGCGCAGGTTGGCCAGGATGCGGTCAGCGTCCTGCTCGTTCTTGGCGTTGATCCCCGACCGCACCTGGTCCCGGGCGATCTGCTGTAGGTCGGACACCCGCAGGTCGGTCGAGTGGTCGACCTGGTACAGGTGCAACGGACCAAGGCTGGCGTTCACCCCCCGGTACACCGCGACCTGTCCGCCGTCGGCGGCCACGAAGAACTGGGTCTGGGTCCACCGCCAGACACCGTATCCGGCACCGGCCAGCAACAGCAGCGCGACCAACAGGGACAGCGCGGTGCGCAACCGGTGACGACGTCGACGCGGCGGGCCGGCCACCGGTTCGGCCGGCGGCTGCTCGACGGACCGGCTCGGATCGGCCAGGGCGGCTCTTGCCGCGGCGCTGTTCGGTGGCAGTCGGCGCTGGCCCTGGTTGTCCCCGGCAGCGCCGTCCACCACCGGCGCGTCGTCCCCGTAACCGACGTTGAGCACGTCGGCCACGATGCAGGTGATGTTGTCCGGTCCGCCGCCGCGCAGGGCCAGTTCGATCAGCCGGTCGGCGCACTTCTGTGGGTCCCGGATCTGGAGTGCCTCGTAGAGGGTGTCGGTCGACACCACCCCGGACAGCCCGTCGCTGCACAGCATGAACCGGTCGTCGACCCGGGCCTCCCGGATCGACAGGTCCGGTTCCACCTCAGAGCCGTTCAGGCACCGCAGGATCAGCGAGCGCTGCGGGTGCATGCTCGCCTCCTCCTCGGTCAGCCTGCCCTCGTCCACCAGCGCCTGCACGAAGGTGTCGTCGTGGGTGATCTGGGTGAGCTGTCCGCCGCGCAGCAGGTAGGCCCGGGAGTCCCCGACGTGCACCAGACCCAGCCGGTTGCCGGCGAAGAGCATCGCGGTGAGCGTGGTACCCATGCCGTCGAGGCCGGGATCCTCGGCCACCACGTCGCGCAGGTGCGCGTTGGCGTTCTCGGTGGCCTGGCGAAGCTGCGCGATCAGGTCCTCACCGGGCGTGTCGTCGTCCAGCGGGGCCATCTCCGAGATCACGATCTTGCTGGCGACCTCGCCGCCGACATGTCCGCCCATGCCGTCGGCCACCGCGAGCAGTCGCGGTCCGGCGTACACCGAGTCCTGGTTGTTACCCCGGATCAGTCCCCGGTCCGAACGCGCGGCGTACCTGAGCACAAATGTCATGACTGCAACTCGATGACGGTCTTGCCGATCCGGATCGGCATGCCAGGTGGTATCGGCGTGGGACCGGCGACCTTGTTCCGGTCCAGATAGGTGCCGTTGGTGGATCCGAGGTCCTCGACGTACCAGTCACCGTCGCGTTGGGTGAGCCGCGCGTGGTGGGAACTGGCGTAGTCGTCGGTGAGTACGAGCGTGGAGTCGTTGGCACGACCGATCATCACCGGCTGCTCTCCAAGGGTGATACGAGTGCCGGCGAGGCTACCGCTGGTCACCACCAGAACACGAGGAATCCGGCCACGTCGTCTCGGCCGGGCTGTCCGGGCCGGTCGGGTCTGCCGGGCACGCGGCGGTACTCCGACCACCCGTGGCTGTCCCGACCCGAACAGGTCGGACCGGACCACCCGCAGCACGGCGAAGATGAACAGCCAGAGCAGGACCAGGAACCCGGCGCGCAGTACCTGGACGACGATCGGCGCGGTCATAGGTAGTCCTGCCGGTACACGAGGGTGCTGTGGCCAAGCCGGATGACATCGCCATGTTGGAGCTGCCAACCCTGCACCTGCTGGCCGTTGACGGTGGTGCCGTTGGTGGATCCCAGGTCGTGCAGCAGGGCGGCCTGGCCGTCGAACCGTACGTCGACATGTCGCCGCGACACACCCGTGTCGGACAGTCGCAGGTCGACATCCCCGCCCCGTCCCACCACGTTGCTACCGACCCGTAGTTCGTAGGCGCGATCGGCGCCGTCCACGGTGATGGTGTGCCGGACGCCCTGTGGTGGCCCACCGTACTGCGGGGACGGTGGGTAGCCGCCCCGCGGTGGTCCGTAGTCGCCGCGCGGTTGGTCCGGTGGGTACTCCGGCGGGTAGTCGGGCGGTCCATAACCAGGCGGCCCGTAGCCGGGCGGCCCGTACTCCTGTGGGCCGGGCCCGGCCGGACCGCCGGGCAGCGACAGCGAGTTGGGCGGCCGGCGCCGGGGTGGTACCTCCGGGTCGACGGTGCTGGCCACCCGGAACACCCCGGTCACCAGGTCGTCGGCCCGGGTGAGGTGTACCTCGATGTCGCCGTACGCCCCCCAGCCCTCGTCGTCGAGGTACTCCTGCACCATCTCGGCGAAGGTGTTGGTGAGCTGGGCGTCCCACGGCGCGAGACGTTCGTAGTCGGAGTGGCCGAGTTCCACCACGTACCGGTTCGGCACCAGTATCCGACCGCCACCCATGATCGCCCGGCGCTCCTCCGCTTCGCGCTGAAGCGCCTTGGCGACCTCGACCGGTTCCACCTGACCCTTGAAAATGCGGGCGAAGGCGGTGCCGACGAGACCTTCGAGACGGCGCTCGAAGCGCTGCAGCACTCCCACGAGACCCTCCTTGGACAGTTCAGCTCAGATCGTATCTGTGGTGGTGCAGCGGTCGCCTCGCCGACGGGGTTCCGTGCTAGGCTCGTCGGGCTGCTGGGGCGAGTGGCGGAATGGCAGACGCGCACGGTTCAGGTCCGTGTGTCCGAAAGGACGTGGGGGTTCAACTCCCCCCTCGCCCACCCCTCCATCGAG
>DATCXL010000249.1:0-2605 GCA_036565825.1 Mycobacteriales bacterium | reverse complement strand
GACGAGGTCCCTGCTGAGGGTTCGTCGGTCCCCACCGTACCGCCGGGTGCCAGTGATCTGTTGGTGATCGGCGGTGTGGCGGAGACGCGGGCCCGCATCGTGGCGGCGCATCGGCCGGATGGTTCGGGGGAGCGGTGCCGGGCGTGTGGTCACGTGTACGCCAGTGGTGTCCAGGTGTGCCCGGCGGCGGCCGAGGCGGCGGCAGATCTGCCACCGGTGGCGGTGGCGGTCGATGCGACCGATGACGGCCAGGCAGCGCGCCGGGTGGTCGTGGTGTGGCCGCGGCGCCGGTTGACTCTGATGCGCGAGTTCTTGTCGTGGCTGGACCGGTCGCTGGGGCATGTGACTTACCTGTTGGTTCTGCCGGCTGCGGCGGTCTACGCGATGGCGGAGGTAGTCCCGTTCTTGACGTCGCCGCGTAGCCAGTGGGCGGTGTTCCTGCTGAGCGTGGGCGCCTTGAGTCACGCGGTGAACTGGATGATCTCCACGTGGCGGCGGAGGCGTGCGGCCCGCCGCGGTGGTGACGGCTTGGAGCCGCTGGTATGAGCCGGCGGAACGCACCGTGGCCTCACGAGGTGGATGTGTTGCGGGCGCGGATCGACGCGGCGGTGTTGCCGTGTCGGGAGGCCGATCCGGAGTTGTTCTTCCCGGTCAGGTCCAGTACCTCCACCGCGGACGAGCAGAAGTTCCAGGCCAAGGTCAGCGCGGCGAAGGCCACGTGTGGGTCCTGCCCGGTGCTGGCCGAGTGCTTGGAATGGGCGTTGACCACCGGCCAGCGGGACGGGATCTGGGGGGCGAAGACCCCCGAGGAGCGGGTCAACCTCCGTCGGCGTCGGGCCGCGCAGCGGCGGCGGCAGGCGGTGGCCTCATGACTAGGACGTGCCCGTGTTGCGGTCGCCCGGCGCAGGGCACCGGGCCGTACCTGTGGTGCCCGACCACGTCTGGGCGGTTGTGGTTGACCGAGGACGGCCGGTTGGAGAAGCCCGCGCAGTCCGGCGTCGGGGCGGTGTCCCGGTGAGGGCGCGGGGGGTGTTGGCCGGGCTGGGTCTGGTGGGTCTGGTGGCCGGGGAGGTTGCCCGGTCGGTTCGGATGGCCGGTGAACTGCACGCGGCGCAGGCCGAGGCGCAGCACGACTCGCTGACGGGTCTGTTGAACCGGGCCGGCATGGGCGAGGCGGTCGACCAGGCGGTCGAGCGGGAAGGTCGGGCGGCGTTGCTGCTCATCGACTTGGACGGGTTCAAGCAGGTCAATGACCAGTTCGGCCACGCGGCGGGGGACGCGGTGTTGGTCGAGGTCGCGGCTCGGATCAGTGCGGTGTTAGCGGCCGGGGAGACGGCGGCTCGGCACGGGGGTGACGAGTTCGCGGTGCTCTCGCCGGCACGGCCGGGTCCGTGGGTGCGCTCCCGGGTCGCCGCGGTGGCCGCTGCGGTGCGGGGGCCGGTGGACCTGCCCAGCGGGGACCAGGTGCAGGTCCGGGCGTCGGTTGGCGCTGCGGTGGCCGCGGATGTGCGGGAGTTGTGGGAGAGGGCTGACGCGGCGATGTACGAGCGCAAGCGGGCCCGCCACCACACCGCGCCGTCGGGTGTGGGGGTGGCGTGATGGACCAGAGCGTGGAGTTGGGGGATCTGGCCCGTCTCGGGAAGATCATCGATGGTGCCCTGTGGGCGGTGACCGGGCTGGTGTTGGTGTTCACGTGTGTGAACGTCACGTTGTTCGCCGAGCACCACGGGGTGTGGCTGCCGATCGCGCTGTTGTTGGACCCGATGGTGTCCCTGGCGTTGGTGGTCGTGCTGCTTGGTGACGAGCGGTTGGCCCGGTTGGGGATTCGTCCGACCGGGTGGGGCGTGGTGTTGCGGTGGTTCGCCGCGCTGGTCACCTGGGCGATGAACGTGTGGGAGTCGCTGTTCCCGTACCACTCGGCCGGGTTGTCGCAGGTCGACATCGCCGGGGTGGTGTTGCACTCGGTCCCGCCGGCGCTGCTGATCGTGCTGACCGAGGCCGCGGCCGGGTACCGGCGGCGTATCGCCGACGCGGTGTCGAAGGCCAGCCCCAAGGCGGCCGTGCCAGCGGGTGTGCCGAGTTCGGGGTCGGGGTCTGACCCGGTTGTGGTGCGGGATGTCCCGCCGCCTCGTCTGGTCACCGACACCGGTACTCCCGAGGGGCGGGAGTGGCCGCCGAGTTTGGTGAGTCTGCCGACCGGGAGTTCGACTGCCGGGAGCGGGAGTCGGACCGGGAGTGCCCCGCGTAGCGGGAGTGCTGGTACCGGGAGCGGCAGCGGGAGTGAGGGTTCTCGTGCCTCCGGGAATACCCGCCCTCGTGTGAGCGGGAGCAGCGTGGTGCTGGCCCGTGGTTCCCGGCCTGCCCGGCGGGACGGGGAACCGACTCCGACGGAGTTGGCCCGGGCGCACTGGGATGCCGAGCGGGCCGCTGGGCGTACCCCGAGTGGGGCGGAGTTGGACCGGGTCGCGGGCACCACCGACTTCGGTCGCAAGCTGCGCCGGCAGTGGCTGGCCGAGGAACCGATCGAGGCCGAGCAGGCCACTGGGGACGGTGCACAGGCCTTCTCACCTGCGCAGACGCAGGCTGCGGGGGGTACCCAGTGACC
>DATCXL010000214.1:0-11163 GCA_036565825.1 Mycobacteriales bacterium | reverse complement strand
CGCTGCGCCCAGGCCGGGGTGCCGCTCTACGTCGACGCGGCCCAGTCGGTCGGCCGGGTCGCGGTGCCGCCGGGATGGTCGCTGCTCACTGCCAGCGCGCACAAGTGGGGTGGCCCGCCCGGTGTGGGGATACTCGCCGTTCGTAAGGGCACCCGATGGGTCTCACCGATGCCCGTCGACCAGCGCGAGAGCGGGCGGGTGCCCGGCTTCGAGAACGTTCCCGCCGTGCTGGCCGCGGCAGCCTCGCTGCGCGCGGTGTACGACGAGGCCGACACGGAGGCGACGCGGCTACGTCCGCTGATCGACCGGATCCGCGCCCGGGTGCCGGCGACGGTGCCAGACGTGCAGGTGGTGGGCGAGCCGGTCGACCGGCTACCGAACCTGGTCACGTTCTCCTGCCTGTACGTCGACGGGGAGGCGCTGGTGCACGAACTGGACCGACGCGGGTTCGCGGTGTCCAGCGGCTCCTCGTGCACCTCCTCCACGCTGCGGCCGTCGCACGTGTTGGAGGCGATGGGAGTGCTCTCGCACGGCAACGTGCGGGTGTCGTTGCACCGGGGCAACACCGAGCAGGACGTGGACCGCTTCCTCGCGGTGCTGCCCGAGGTGATCGGCGGCCTGCGTAGGACCGCCGGGGTGGAGTCACTGTGACGTCGGATCCGGTGTTGGACTGTCGGGGCATGCGTTGCCCGCTGCCGGTGATCGAGTTGGGCCGGCGGATCGGCTCGGTACCGGTCGGCGGTTCGGTTGTTGTGGTCGCCGACGACCCGGCCGCCCGGCTGGACATTCCGGCCTGGTGCCAGATGCGCGGCCACGAGTACCTCGGCGAGGAGCCGACCGGAGACGGTGCGCCGTCCTACCGGGTCCGTCGGCTGCGCTGACCCTGTGGGTGGGTTTCCGGGCCGCGGGCCGGCCTGGTAGGACGGAGCAGACATATCGGAACTTCCTCCGCAACCTCAGGGCTGGACCACCCCTTGCCCGACTACGGACGGGTGACTCGTAAACGCCTCACCGGGCGGCGAGCGTCAGATGTTGGGAATACTGACCCTGACGAACAGGCACGCCACCGTCGAGCAGATCGGATGTGACCAGCACCGTGTGTGGCCTTCTCGGCTTCCTGTCCAGCAACGGCACCGCCAAGGCACAGCGCGACGACATCGACTCCGCGCTCTGGCTGATGCGCCACCGCGGTCCCGACGAGGGCGGGACCTGGAGTGACGATGACGTGGTCCTTGGCTTCCGTAGGCTGTCGATCATCGACCTGGAACGCAGCCACCAACCGCTCCCCTACGACAACGGACGCTACTGGCTGCTGTTCAACGGCGAGATCTACAACTACGTGGAACTTCGACGCCGGCTGATCGACCAGTACGGTGCCAGCTTCGCCACCCAGGGTGACAGCGAGGTGATCGTCGCCGCGTACAAGTACCTGGGTGAGGACTGTGTCCGCCAGTTCCGTGGGATGTTCGCCTTCGTGATCTGGGACGCCGAGGAACGTCGGATGTTCGGCGCCCGGGACTGGTTCGGCATCAAACCACTGTTCGTGCTGCAGGACAGGCGCGGGGTGTTCTTCTCCTCGGAGAAGAAGTCACTGCTCGCGCTGACCGGCGACGTGCGGGTGGACACCACCTCACTCCAGCATTACCTCACCCTCCAGTACGCCCCGGAGCCGGCCACCATGCACACCGCGATCCGACGGATCGAGTCCGGCGAGTGCTTCAGCGTCGAGCCCGGCGGCGAACTGGTCACCCGGAGGTACTTCAACCCCACCTTCCCGATCACCCAGCCGGCCCAGCCCGAACGGCTCTACCAGGAGATCCGCGAGGCACTCGACGACTCGGTGCGGATGCACATGCGCGCCGACGTGACGGTCGGGTCGTTCCTGTCCGGCGGCATCGACTCGACCGCTATCGCGGCGCTGGCAAAGCAGTACAACCCGAAACTGCTCACATTCACGGTGGGATTCGAACGTGAGGGGTTCTCGGAGATCGACGTGGCAGCCGAGTCCGCGGCAGCCATCGGGGTCAGGCACGTGACCAAGCTGATCACCCCCGAGGAGTACATGGAGGCGGTGCCACTCATCGTGTGGTACCTCGACGACCCGGTGGCCGATCCGGCGCTGGTTCCGCTCTACTTCGTCGCCCGCGAGGCACGCAGACACGTGAAGGTGGTCCTGTCCGGGGAGGGCGCGGACGAACTGTTCGGCGGGTACACGATCTACCGGGAGCCGCTGTCGCTGAAGGCGCTGACCTCCCTGCCGGGGGGTCTGCGGAAGGGTCTGGGCGCGCTGTCCACCAAACTGCCCGAGGGCATGCGCGGCAAGGACCTGCTCCGACGGGGGTCGATCCCGATCGAACAGCGCTACTACGGCAACGCGCGTATCTTCCGTGATGACGAGCTGGGCTTCCTGCGTACCCGGGACCTGCGGGTGTCCTACATGGACGTCACCAGGGAGCACTACCTGGCCACCCGGGACTGGGACGATGTCACCCGGATGCAGTACGTCGACCTGTTCACCTGGCTCCGTGGCGACATCCTGGTCAAGGCGGACAAGATGTGCATGGCCAACTCGCTCGAACTGCGGGTACCGTTCCTGGACACCGAGGTGTTCCGGATCGCCTCGACGCTGCCGGTCGAACAGCGGCTGAGCAACGACACGACCAAGTACGCACTCCGCCAGGCCCTGCGCGACGTGGTCCCTCCGCACATCTTCAACCGACCAAAGCTTGGTTTCCCGGTGCCGATCCGGCACTGGCTCAAGGACGTGATGTACGACTGGGCGGTCGACATCATCGAGCAGAGCCAGACCGGACACCTGGTCGACAAGACCTACGTGCGTTCCCTGTTGGAGTCACACCGCACCGGACCACACGACTACAGCCGCAAGATCTGGACGGTGTTGGTCTTCATGATCTGGCACGGGATCTTCGTCGAACAGCGGATCCGGCCGGTCGTCCCGGAACCGTCCTACCCGGTGTCGCTCTGACCCATGACGGGTTCGGCGTGGGCATCCGCGAGGTGCCCACGCCCGGCTCCGGCACTCCGGTCGGGGCAGGCCCCGGTCTGGCGGTCGCGTCTGCCCGGTCAGGCCGGCAGATGCGGACGAACCTCCTTGGCCGCCTCGGCACCGTAGGTCTGGGCAAGCCGTTCGGCGAACGGCTCGGCCTCGATCAGGTACTCCTGCGTTCCCACCGTCTCCAGCACGTGGGTCGCGACCAGGCTGCCCACCTGGGCGGCGCGCTCGTGCGACAACCCCCACCGGACCGCGGCCAGGAACCCGGCCCGGAACCCGTCACCGACGCCGGTCGGGTCTGCGAGCGTGTGCGCCGGCACCACCGGCACGTGGATCGGTTCGGTGTCCCGCGACTCGATCCGTACACCGTCACCACCCAGGGTGGTGACCCGCACGCCGACCCGGGCGAGCACCTCGGTGTCGGACAACCCCGTCTTGGACTCCAGCAGCTTGCGTTCGTACTCGTTGGTGAACAGGTAGGCGGCGCCGTCGATGAGTCGCCGGATGTCCGGGCCGGGCATCCGCGCCATCTGCTGTGAGGGATCGGCGACGAAGGCGTATCCACGCTCCCGGCACTCGTCGGTGTGTCGCAGCATCGCGTCGGGATCGTTCGCAGCGATGACCACCAGGTCCAGGCCGCGGGTACGTTCGGCAACCGGTTCCAGTTCGATGTTGCGGGCCTCGGCCATCGCCCCGGTGTAGAACGACGCGATCTGGCACAGGTCCTCGTCGGTCGTGCAGACGAAACGGGCGGTGTGTGCCAACTCGGACACGTACACCGAGTCGCAGTCCACACCGTGCCGCTCCAGCCAGGCCCGGTAGTCCACGAAGTCGGTGCCGACCGCGCCGACCAGCACCGGTCGCAGCCCCAGTTGCCCCATTCCGAAGGCGATGTTCGCCGCGATGCCGCCCCGGCGTACGACCAGTTCGTCGACCAGGAACGACAGGGACACCCGGTGCAACTGGTCGGGCAACAGTTGTTCGACGAACCTGCCGGGAAAGTGCATGAGGTGGTCGGTCGCGATGGAGCCGGTGACGGCGATGGCCACGATGCTGTCCTCAGGTTGGGGCGCAGAAAGCGCTCTTTGTCCGGTTCGCGAACGGTGCCGGGTCAGACGCGCTGTATGAGACTACCGGTCTGCCCGGATCTCGACGATTGGCACTCACGTCGGCACACGACCGACCCCACCAACGCGAAAACCCCCGCACTCTGGGGAACCGTCAGGGCCCTGGCACGCTCCAAGTCCAGGAACAGCCTCTTCCGGACCCGGGAGGATGCATGCCGGCCAACACCAACAGCGGCCAGGACGACGGCCACGACCGTGGTCCCCAACCGGGGTCCGACCCCCAGCCAGAGACCCAGACCGAGGCCTCGGGCACGACACAGGCGGCGTCAGCGCGGCGACTCGGTCATTTCGGGTTGCCGGTCATGGCCGGTGCCACCGTGGTCGCGGTGGGTGTCGGCCTGATGGTCGCCGTCGGCCAACCCGGCCACTCCGACTCTCCGCCGGTCCTGCGGTTGATCGACCAGTCCGGCATGCTGGCCGCGACCGCCGAGGGCCGAGCCGGTGACGCAGCCGCGCGGGTCGACAGTTCCAGGTTTGTGGTGTCCGGGACACTGCCCACCAGGCCGGACCGGGCCAGTGTGTACACGTTCGCCTCCGCTCGGGTGCCACGGGATCGCGCGCAGGCACTGGCCCACGCGCTGGGCATGTCCGGCCAGGCCGAGCGGGACGCGGCGGGTTGGCAGTTGCGTACCGGTGACCTGGTGCTGGGGGTGTCTGACCGGCCGGGATGGCCGTGGAGTCTGACCATGTCGGCCATGGCGGTACCGGACATACCGACATCCGCACCCCTGCCGGCACCGGTCGAGACCATGCCAGCACCGGACGGAACCCTGCCAGCACCGGTGACGACCCTGCCGGCACCGGTCGGGACCGCGCCCACGATGTCCTGCATGGCGATCGTCAACGGTCGGCGCCTGTGTCCGCCGACGCCGTTGCCGCCCGAGAGCGGCGCGCCCCTACCGGGCGTCAGAATCCCCGAACATCCAGACCGAGCATCGTCCACCGAGGTACCTCCCGGCACCGACCCCGGTCCGGTCGCCGGAACGGTCCCGGGTGCGGCTCCGGGGGGCGGTTCGTCCGCACCCGCTGCCGGCACCGTCGTCGGTCCGGATGGTTCGGTCGGTTCGGTCGGTTCGGTCGAGGACCCGGGGCCGCTGCCACCGACCCCGGCGCCCGGTGTGATCCGGAGCGCGGCGGCGCCGGTACTCGCCGCCCTCGGTCTCACCGACACCACGGTCACGGTGACCACATCGCCGGGCAGCGGCCTGGTCCGTGCCGATCCGGTCGTGGACGGGCTGCCCACCGACGGGTACCCGACCGCGTTGCACTTCGACGGGGCGGCTCGGCTGACCTTCGCCAACGGCTGGCTGGCCACTCCACGGCAGGGCGCCCGCTACTCGTTGGCAACGGCCGGCGACACCCTGGAAGACATGGACCTGCCAGTGCCGGCGATGATGTGTGACCCCTGTCCGCCAACCACCGGACCGGCCACCATCACCGGCGCCCGGCTCGGCCTGGCGCTTCGCCACGATGACCAGGACCGCCCGTTGCTGGTGCCTGCCTGGTTCTACCGGCTGGACGGAAGTGATCAGCCGCTGGTGCTGATCGCGGTCGAGCCCAGATTCCTGGGCGGGCCACGGGACACACCCGGGGTGAGCACCGGCCCGGCCGGTGCACCGGCCGACAGCGGTTCGGGTGGTAGCGGTTCGGCCGACGGCTCAGCCGGTAACGGTTCGGCCGGACAGCCCGGGGCACCCGTCCAGGTGGCGCCGCCAGCCCCACCCGCGACCGAGGCGGGATCGGTGGAACCGGCCGAACCCGCGCCCGGGGCAAGCCGTTGACAGCGCGTTGACAGCACAACGGCCGTGCCGGTTGGGCACGGCCGTTGTTCACTCCGAAATCGCTGCGCTGTTGTCAGAACCGAACGTCAGTGGAACGAGTCACCACATGCGCACGAACCGGTGGCGCTGGGGTTGTCGATCGTGAAGCCCTGCTGCTCGATCGTGTCGACGAAGTCGATCGTCGCTCCGGCGAGGTAGGGCACGCTCATCCGGTCAACCACGACCTGCACTCCGTCGAAGTCGACAACGTTGTCGCCGTCGAGCGAGCGCTCGTCGAAGAAGAGCTGGTAGCGCAGGCCAGAACAGCCACCGGGCTGGACCGCGATACGCAGCCTCAGGTCGTCACGGCCTTCCTGGTCAAGCAGCGCCCGTACCTTTGACGCCGCGGCGTCGCTGAGGGTCACGGTCTTGCCGGCACCGGTCGTCATTTCCTGGACGGTCACCTGTCGTCTCCCAGTCCTCGGATGCGTTTGCCTCCGGCAACGCCCGAGGCGCCGCCGATCATTCCCCCATGGTACGTCCGCGCCAGTCCGGCGCCCGCCGTCCACCACCGTCAAACACGCCCGTCACCGTCGGTGACCCCAGTCGGACGCGACCCGGGCAGCCAGGTCGGCCAGCCGTTCCGCCGGGGCGGCCATGGCCGCCTGTACCGAGCCCGCGTGTTCCGCCACCGAGTAGGCCGCCCGCACCCCGGAGGCGACCAGTTCCGACTCGTCGACACTGACCTGCCCGGCGAGAACCAGACAGGGCCGGCCGTGATGGGCAGCGGCCCTGGCCACCCCGGCGGCCACCTTGCCGCGAAGTGACTGCGCGTCGAACGATCCCTCTCCGGTCAGCACCAGGTCCGCGTTGTCCACGGCCGCGTCAAGACCGACCGCCTGACGGACCAGTTCGATGCCGGACTCGCGGCGAGCACCCAACGCCAGCAGCGCCGCACCCAGCCCACCGGCGGCCCCGCCACCGGCCAACAGCGCCAGCCCGGCCGGCACACCGGGAAGATCGCGTTCGGTCACCTGCGCCCAGCGCGCCAGCGCGACGTCCAGCAGCGCAACATCGTCGACACCGGCACCCTTCTGCGGGCCGAACACGGCCGAGGCACCGTGCTGGCCGACCAGCGGGTTGTCCACGTCACTGGCCGCGACCAGTTCGACCCCGCGCAGCCGCGGCGTGCCCTCCAGTCGGTCCAACGCAACCAGCGCGGCCCCGCCGTAGGGCAGCGCCGCTCCACCCGCGTCCAGGGGGGCGACGCCCAGGGCGGCCAGCATTCCGGCTCCGGCGTCGTTGGTGGCCGAGCCGCCCAGCCCGACCACCACCCGGCGGGCCCCGGTCTCCACCGCGGCTGTGATCATCACCCCGACCCCGTAGGAGGTGGCCCGCAACGGGTCCCGCTCGGCCGGGTCCAGCAGGTGCAGGCCGGTGGCCTGGGCGGATTCCACAAAGGCGGTGTCGCCGACCCGGAACACCCGCGCGGGTACCTGCCTGCCGAACGGGTCCGGCACCGTGACCGGGAGCAACCGACCCGACAGCACCGAGGCCAGCACATCGACGAAGCCGGGACCGCCGTCGGAGAGCGGACGGACCAGGATCTCGTCGTCCGGCGCGTACCTGCGCCATCCGGCCGCGACCGCCTCGGCGGCCTCCACCGCGGAGAGCGTGCCGCCGAACGAGTCGGGCGCCACAAGGATCTTCATGCGGGGATTGTCCAGCAGGAGAGGGGCGGTATGAAGGGGGCTGTCAGGACAGTCACCGACGGGCCGGACCAACCATCGTCACCTGTTGTGACCCGGGACACCGAGTCCACCCGGAACCGCGAGCCATGCGAAAATCCCGCTGTGGCATCTGTCAAGGACCTGAACCTTCCCGCTGGCGTCGAGCCCACCCCACTCGCCCTGCTCCTACTCGGTAGGGGCAGTGATCCCGACTCCGAGCGCGGTGTCACCTGCTCGGGGGAGTTGCCGTCACCGTCCGATCCCCAACTGGTGGAGCGAGCCCACGCCGCCCGACGGGCGCTCGGTGACCGGGCGTTCGTGCTCGGGCATCACTACCAACGCGACGAGGTGATCCAGTTCGCCGACGTCGACGGCGACTCGTTCAAGCTCGCCCAACAGGCCGCCGCGCGGCCTTCGGCGGAGTTCATCATCTTCTGCGGCGTGCACTTCATGGCTGAGAGCGCCGACATCCTGACCGGTGACCACCAGCGCGTTGTGCTGCCCGACCTGGGGGCGGGCTGCTCGATGGCCGACATGGCCAGCTTCGACCAGGTGGAGGACGCGTGGGACACCCTGGCCGACGCCGGCGTGGCCGACCGCACGGTGCCGGTCAGCTACATGAACTCAACGGCCGACATCAAGGCGTTCACCGGCCGCCACGGTGGCACCATCTGCACGTCGAGCAACGCGACACGGGCACTGCGCTGGGCGTTCGAGCGGGGCGAGAAGGTGCTGTTCCTGCCCGACCAGCACCTCGGCCGCAACACCGCGGTGGGGATGGGCATGGACCTGTCCGACTGTGCGGTATATGACCCAAATCGCCCTGGTGGCGGGCTGACCACGGCCGAACTGCGCCGGGCCCGGATGCTGCTGTGGCGTGGCCACTGTTCGGTACACGGACGGTTCAGCGTCGACTGCGTGGACGAGGTACGGGAGCGAATCAAGGGCGTGACCGTGCTGGTACACCCAGAGTGTCGACACGACGTGGTGTCCGCGGCCGACCTGGTGGGGTCGACCGAATACATCATCCGCGCCGTGCGGGACGCGCCGGCCGGTACGGCCTTCGCCATCGGCACCGAGCTGAACCTGGTGCAGCGACTGGCCAAGAGACACCCGGACAAGCAGATCGTCTATCTGGACCGCACGGTCTGCTTCTGCTCCACGCAGAACCGCATCGACCTGCCGCACCTGGTCTGGACGATGGAGTCACTGATCGCCGGCGATGTGGTGAACACGGTGACCGTCGAGCCGGAGATCGCGCGACAGGCGCGGCTGGCGCTGGACCAGATGCTGGCGCTACCAGCCTGACCGACACCGTCCGGTACCGTCCGGGTACCGGCCGGGTGCTGCCAGGCACCGGCCGGCCCGGGTCTGGGTGGTGGCGGATCGGGCGACCCGAGGCTACCGACCCGACCCAGGTAAGCTCGGACTCGTGGGACTGTTGCGTCGTTCGGCCACCAAGCCGACATCGGAAGCCGAAGCACCCGCCGAGGAGCCGTCGGCGGTCGAGCTGGATCCACGGCATACCGCCGGTAAGGGCAAGCCGACACCCAAGCGCCGGGAGGCGCAGCGAAACCCCCATCGCCCCGCGCCACCACCTCCGCGTACCCGCAAGGAGGCCTACCGACGGTTGCGCGAACAGAACTCGATGCGCCGCACCGACGCTCGTCGGGCGATGCGGGCCGGAGACGGACGGTACCTGCCGGCCCGCGACCAGGGTCCGGTCCGGGCGTACGTACGCGACATTGTCGACACCCGCCGTAATGCCGGCGGCGTGTTCCTGCCGGCCGCCGCGATCGTGTTCGCCGGTTACTTCACGCCCAGTGTCCGGATCCGGGCGGCCGCGGTGAGCCTGTGGACGATGGTCTTCGTACTGCTCGTGATCGACTCGATCTTCCTCGGCTTCCGTATCCGCAAACTGGTCAACGCGAGGTTCCCCGAGCGTTCGGAACGCACCAGCACGCTGGTCTGGTACGGAGTGACGCGGGCCACCATGGTCCGCCGGTGGCGGATGCCCAAGGCCCGGGTACGGGTCGGCGAATCGATCTGAGCCGGCCCAAAGCCACCCTGGGTCGTCCTGCCTCACCCTGAACCGCGCTGGCTCCCGGCCGCCGGCCCGCAACACCTGCGCGGTGGACCTGCGCTGCCTCGGCCTGTTCACGCCGGTTCAGGATGGTTCGTGAGGAACGCTAAGGTTTTTTCATGGAGTTCAGGAGACTGGGCAAGAGCGGGCTCAGCATCAGCGAGATCGCCTACGGCAACTGGATCACACACGGCGGCCAGGTGGAGGAGGACGCCGCCAGGGCCTGCGTGAGGGCCGCCCTCGACGCGGGCATCACCACGTTCGACACCGCCGACGTCTACGCCGGTACGAAGGCCGAATCGGTCCTGGGGCGCGCCCTCGCCGGAGTACGGCGGGAGGGATACGAGCTGTTCAGCAAGGTCTACTGGCCGACGGGTCCGGGCCAGAACGACCGTGGGCTGAGCCGCAAACACCTGATGGAGAGTTGCCACGCCTCACTGCGCCGGTTGCAGACCGACTATCTCGACCTGTACCAGGCCCACCGCTTCGACCCGACAGTCCCACTCGAAGAGACGATGGGTGCGTTCGCCGATCTGGTGCGGGCAGGCAAGGTGCTCTATGTGGGCGTGTCGGAGTGGCGGGCGGAGCAGATCGAGGCGGCGCACCGGCTCGCCGACGAACTGAACATCCACCTGATCTCCAGTCAGCCACAGTATTCGATGCTCTGGCGTGTCATCGAGGCCGAGGTCGTGCCCACCTGCGAGCGGTTGGGGATCAGCCAGATCGTGTGGTCGCCGCTCGCGCAGGGGGTGCTGACCGGTAAGTACCACCCGGGCGCGCCGTTGCCCGCCGGGTCGCGGGCGGTCGACCCCGCCGGAGGGAAGTTCATCGCCGGGTACCTGACCGACGACGTGCTCACCCGGGTACAGCGGCTCCGCCCGATCGCCGACGACCTGGGTCTGTCCATGGCCCAGTTGGCCGTGGCCTGGGTTCTACAGAACCCGAACGTGTCCGCGGCGATCATCGGGGCGACCCGACCGGAGCAGGTGGTTGAGAACGCCAAGGCGTCAGGGATACGCCTCGACGAGGAGACGCTCGGGCGGATCGACAAGGCACTCGGTGACGTCGTCGAACGCGACCCCGCCAGGACCGGCTGACAGCGGTCCAGACCGATCATCGTGGGGGACCCGGTTCGGGTCCCCCACCCCCAGATGGTGATTCCAGGCCCTCGCCGGGGCGGAGCCCCGGCTCCGTGGTCCCGCCGCCAGGGAGCATGGTGCTGTGTTGCCTTCTGTGGGGGGAGCTTCGCTCCACCCCACACGCCCCTCAAACCCGTGGCCCGCGCGGACGACCGGCAGACAGCCTCGAGTCAACCGTCTAGCGCGGTCCCTGCAGGCTCATCGGCCCGTACTCCACCCGCCCGTCATCGAGCAGGGTCACCTGGTAGACGCCCTGGGCAAGCAACTCGCGCCAGGACTCTCCGAGCCAGGATTCCGCGTCGGACTTGCTC
>DATCXL010000185.1:0-5248 GCA_036565825.1 Mycobacteriales bacterium | reverse complement strand
ACGTACGGGATCACCCGGACCAGCGGTTCGAGCACGAACAGGTACGCCAGTCCTCCGATGACCGCGGCCACCTGGTTGCGGACCAGCACCCCAAGGCCGACCCCGATGATGCCGAAGATGGCCACGCTGGCCACCGTGGTGATCAGTGTGCGCGGTATCCCGTTGTCGGTGAGCGAGACGTCGACACCCTTGGCAGACAGCCAGGGCAGAGCGATCGCCACCGCCAGCGCGGCGCAGATGACCGCGTACAGCAGTCCCATGCCGGCGTAGGACACCAGTTTTGCGGCCACCACCCGACCACGTCGTGGCTCGAACAGGAAGGTGGGTCGGGAGGTGAAGTGCCGGTACTCGGTGGTCATCCCGATGACGCCGAGGATCAGGATGAAGATCAACGCGGCGCCGGTGGATCCGAACACCTGGCGCTGGGTCACCGGGTCGGACAGCGCCGGGATCCCCGACTGGGGGTTACCCGCACTGAGGATGGTGGCGACGACCCCGAGCGTGGTGAAGACCAGCGCGCCGACGAGCAGTCCCCACCACAGTTTGGTGGTGAACACCTTGCGAATCTCGGTGCGGATGAGGTGGCTCACCGCTGCCCCCCCGTGCTGGTCGCGACCGGTTCGGCGCCACCGTTGCCGGTCAGGTCGAGGAATATCTGTTCGAGGTCGGAACGCGCCGGTGACAGCTCGTGCAGCTCCACGTGCGCCTTCCATGCCTCGTGCCCGATGACGTCCGGGTCGGCGCCCAGCACCCGGTACCCACCGTCAGGCTGGGGCGCCAGGGTCGCACCGATCGGGCTGAGGACCTCGGCCAGCCGGTCGGGCGTCGGGGTGCGCACCAGTACCTCCGGTGACCGATCCGAGGCAAGCTCGGACAGCCGACCCTGCCGGATCAACCTGCCCCGGGCCAGGATGATCACCCGGTCGACGGTCTGTTCGACCTCGGACAGTACGTGGCTGGACACCAGCACGGTGCGCTTCTCGTCGTCGGCGAGGTGGCGCAGGAACCCGCGTAGCCAGGCGATGCCCTCGGGGTCCAGGCCGTTGGCCGGCTCGTCCAGGATGAGCACCTGCGGGTTGCCGAGCAGTGCGGTGGCCAGCGCCAGCCGCTGCCGCATACCCAGGGAGAACCCGCGCACCGTCTTGCCGGCGGCCTCGGTCAGGCCGACCTGGGCGAGGACCTCGTCGGCACGCGAGTCGGGCAGCCCGGCCGCGGTGCAGTAGACGCGCAGATGGTTTCGGGCGGTGCGACCGGGGTGGAAACTGGTCGCCTCCAGGACCGCGCCGACGGTGCGACCGGGGTCAGGGATCTGCGCGTAGGGCAGCCCACCGATGGTGGCGTGCCCGGCGGTCGGTGTGGCCAGGCCGAGCACCATCCGCAGGGTCGTCGTCTTGCCCGCACCGTTGGGGCCAAGGAATCCGGTGACGGATCCCGGCTCGACGGTGAAACTCAGGTCGTTGACCGCCTTGAAGGTGCCGAAAACTTTGGTCAGACCGGATACCACTATCCGGCCCGGCTCGTCGGGCACTGCGAACCCCCTCTTGCTGATTTCACTCTCAGACGTTGGTTGAGAGCACCGCGGCGGCAGACCCTCGGTTGGCCGTCGCCGTCGGTACGGGCACGCTCACTGGACGCGTGCCACCACGGCAGCGGACCGGCGCCGGCCCGATCTGGCGGCGCAGGCAGCGCACTGGTCGCGTCTGGTGTCAACGCGACTGGCGGACGTCTAGTTCCGCCAGCATACGAACCGCCGCGTTGTGCCCGGCACATCCGATCACCGAACCGGCCGGATGGCAGCCGGCCGCGCCCGCGTACAGGCCAGGAAGGCCGGTGGCGTAGGGCACCCGGTCGGTGAACGAGATCGCGTTGTCCACGTGGTGGATGTGCCCGCTGGTGATCCCGAAGTAGGACTTCAGGTCTGGCGGAGCGAACGAGACCACGTCCACCACCAGGTCGCGGATACCCGGCGCGTAGGTGTCGACCACGTCGAGCAACTTTTCGGTGTAGCCCTGGCGCTCAACCTGCCAGGACGAACCGGTCACCTCGTGTGGCACGCCCTGTACGAACAGTGCACTGGAGTGATTCCCGCTGCTGTCCTGCAGCGATGGGTCCAAAGTGGAGTGTAGGTACCACTCGATCGGCGGTGCCGCCGGAAGGCGTCCGGCCGCGGCGTCGTCGAACGCCTCACGCAGCGCGGTCAACAGATCGCTCTCAGCCACCGGCGGTAGCAGGTGGACGGTGGTGCCGTACTGGCCACGGTCCTCGGGCAGTGCGGCGAACCGCGGCAGCCCGGACAGTGCGAGGTTCACCTTCATGGTCTGCCCGGGCGACCGGCGTGCCCACTCGGACAGGCTTTCGGTCAGTTCGGCGGGCAGATGGTCGCCGGCCAGGTCGGCCAACCGGAACGGGTCGGTGGCCGCCAGCACCGCTCTGGCCGGTATCTCCTCGCCGCTGGCCGTGCGCACTCCGGTGGCGGTGCCGTCGTCCACCAACACCCGGCTGACCTCGGTACCGGTGCGGATCCGGGCGCCGGCCCGCACCGCGGCCTCGGCCAGCACCCGGGTGACCGTGCCCATGCCGCCGCGCACGACCATCCAGGTGCCGTCCGCGCCCGGCAGCCGACACATGTTGTGTACCAGCACGTTGTGCCCCGAGCCCGGTGACCAGGGTGAGCCGGTGAGCCCGGGCATCCCGTCGGTGACCGCGTGCATCGCCAGTACCGTCGGGGAGGCGAACCCGAACCGGTCCAGATACTCCATCGCGCTGCCGCGGACCATGTCGACGAACACCTGGCGTAGCGCCGGCCGCACATAGCGCTCCGCGGTCTGTTCGACCGGCAGCGGCTCGGTCAACCAGGCCGGGGTCAGGTCTTCGGCCAGTGCGGCCAGTTCCGCGACCATCGCCTCCTCGGCGCGCGCGTCAGCCTCGCTGAAGAACTCGGCGAACTGCCGTCGGGCCTGTCTCTGGTCGCCGCCCAACAGCAGGTATCTGCGGTCCGGGGTGGGTAGGAAGTAGTGCGGGTCCCGGCGCACCAACGGCAGGTCCTCGGGCACCCGCAGGTCCAACCGGCGCAGCAACTCCGGTGGCATCGGCCCGAGCAGGTAGGCCGCGGTCGACGCGGCCAGATCGGGTGCGGCAGCGAACGGCCGTTCGGTGCGGCAGGCGCCCCCGACCACGTCCGCGCGTTCGAGCACCTCCACGGACAGCCCGGCTCGGGCCAGCAGCACCGCGGCCACCAGCCCGTTGTGACCCGCGCCAACCACGACTACATCCGGCATGCACCCTCCCTATCACGCCGGCGGCCGCATCGGTGACCGAATGTGGGCGACCGGACCGTCAGGCCGCTGGAACCCGTCCGTGTCGGACGTGCGGTGGGCCGACTCTCAGGCCGATGTTCGAGACCGGGCCCGGCCGTGGTCTGGCCCGGAGCCCAGGCCGGGCATCAGGGTCACCCGACCAGGCATCAGTTGGGCCGACCAGTCCAGGAACCCACGCACCTCGGGCAGCCGCCAGAACGGGGCCAGCCGGCGGCGTACCGCGTCGACCTCCAGATCCACCCGACGCGACCCCAGCTCACTTGCCCGCGAGACCGCTCGGGAGGCCACCTGTAGTCCCTCGTCGATGCGACCGCGGGCGATGAGCACCTCGGCCAGTTCGGCCAGATACAGCGCGTGGTTGCGGGGGAAGGATGGACCGACCGCCGACAGCGCGGCCCGGATCGCCTGCTCGGCGCCGGGAAGATCCTGCCGGTCCAGCGCGGCCAGCATCCTGTGCCAGCACAGGTCGGCCTCGCCGTAGAAGTCCAGCCACAGCGGGTCATCATCAGTCCGCCCGCGGTCCAGTTCGACGGTGGCGCGGCGCAGCGTGCGTAGCGCCGTGGTGGTGTCCTGGGAGCGCGCGTGGCCGAGTGCCTCCCGGGCGAAGAGCAGTGACCGCAGCCGGGGGGTTCCCCACTGCCGGGCGGCCTTCTGCGCGGCGTGGGCCAGTTCGATCGCCTCCCGGCCGGTACCGCGCCGGCCGGCCTGCAACGACATCGAGGCCATCACCACGGTCTCCACCCGGCCGTCGTCGAGCAACCGGGCCACGTGCAGGGCCTCCAACCACCACCGGCGTGCCTCATCGTGCCGTTCACTGTCGTAGGCGAGCCAGCCCACGTGCTCGGTGAGTTCTCCGATCATGGACCACAACGCGCGCCCGGCCGGCTCGCGGTAGGTGGCGTGGTCGACGGTACGTCGCACGGTGCCCGCGGTGCGCGCCGCGAGGGAGTACACGTCGCCGCCGCCGTGCTGGTCGTCCAGCTCGTAGAGCCTGCGTAGGTCCGACCTGAGCATCCGTGCGTCACGCATGCCCAACTGCCGCCGCTCGGTCTCGTGACCAAGCACCACCGACCCCGCCGCGGTGCCGGCCACCAGGCCCAAGAACTCGATCCGGTTCACATCGTCCCTCCGAACCGCCCCTGATCCAGGGTGCGTGAAGGCCGGGCCGGGGGCGCCAGGAGTGGCGGCGAGCCCCAGCATCGCCGGTGGTATGCCCAACAGTTCCGCCGCGGCGGAGAGCACGCTCATGTCGTTGGCGTGCTGCCTGCCGCTCTCGATCCGGGAGATCGTCGACTGCGAGTAGCCGAGCAGCCTGCCCAGGTCGGTCTGGCGCAGGCCCATTGCCTCCCTGGCCAGTCGGATCAGGGTTCCGCGCTTGCCGGATAAGACGGCCGCGCGTGCTTCGGGCGAGGCGAGGACCTCGCTCGCCCCGACGGGCACTCGCATGGGCGACCCCATTCGTACCGAGGAATGACCGCACGTACAACTCTGTGTACTACCTGTTTCGGAATGCATCCAGAGGGCTGGCATGCATCTTTTGGGTATCACCCGATCGGCCTCGCCCGAACGCACCCTCCGGCCTCCGCGCCTGTACGGTAGGAGCGCTGGACCGTGGTAAGAGCCGGTCGGCTGGTTGGCTCATTTCAAGGTGACGCCGGACAAATCTCCGATTCTGCTGTCCCACAGGGCGGCCGCGCTCGGGACGGCGACCGTGGGCCACCCGTGGTCAGGATCAGGGCCGGTTCGTTCCCGGCACCGGTCGATCACGTAAAGTAACTATCTGGTGGTGTCTGCCCGACGTGGTCGTCACCGTGCTCCCGGAGGACCGATGAACGCCACCGTCTACGGCGCCACCGCCAGGTCGGTTCCACGATCCGGGCGCGTTGCCGTGGCGTACACCTTCGGGGTGAGTGGAGCCCTCACCGGCTCGT
>DATCXL010000165.1:0-5016 GCA_036565825.1 Mycobacteriales bacterium | reverse complement strand
GCTGAGCAACATCCACCGCACCCGCTGCGGGTCGCGGTGGACGCCGCACCGCCGGCCCGGCCCGGCGAACTGGCCGACGCGACCGGTGAGGCACTACGCGCGCTCGGCCGACCGGTGGCACGGGTGAGCGCCCGCTGGTTCTGGCGGCAGGCGTCACTGCGGTTGGAGTACGGCCGGCACGACGCGGCGGCTCGGTACGAGCGCTGGCTGGACACCGGCGCTCTTCGTCGCGAGGTGCTGGACCGGCTCGGACCGGGTGGGGACTTTCGGTTCCTGCCGAGCCTGTGGGACCCCGAGCGGGACCGGGCCACCCGCGCGGGCTACCAGCAGGCCGAACCACGCACCGTACTGCTGCTCGACGGCGCGCTGCTGCTCGGCACCGGGCTGCCCTTCGATGTGACCGTCCACATCCGACTCTCTGCGGGCGCGTTGCGCCGCCGGACGCCACCCGGTGACGCCTGGATGCTGCCCGCGTTCGAGCGGTACGACGCCGAGGCCCGTCCGGCCCGCCACGCAGACGTGCTGGTACTCGGCGACGATCCGGCGCATCCGGCCGCACGGTTCGGTCCGGCTACTCAGAACTCCTGACCCAATGACTGTCCGGTTCGCCGGAGTCATCGTGTTGGGAGCTCTGAGACGGTTTACTCCAAGGTGCCTTCGATCGCGCTGCGAGCCGAGTGGTGTTGAGGGGGTGTGGGGTGGAGCGAAGCCGGGGCTCCGCTGCGGCGGGGGCCTGGAACCAACCGTCTAGCCGGCGTCCACCCAGTCGGTGATGATCCGGTGTGCGATGGACACCGGACTGGCGATCACCAGCCCCCCCTCGCCGCGCCGGAGCTCGTCGCGATGTACCCAGCGGGCGTCCTCCAACTCGCTGTCGGTGAGTCGCAGGGTCGGATCGCCCTGTACCCGTGCGGAGAAACCCAGCATGAGCGAGGACGGGAAGGGCCACGGCTGGCTACCCAGGTAACGCAGGTCGGTGACCGCGATACCGACCTCCTCGGCGACCTCACGCACCACCGCGGCCTCCGCCGGTTCGCCCGGTTCGACGAACCCGGCGAGGATCGAGTACCGCCCGGCCGGCCAACTGGCCTGGCGACCCAGCACGCACCGGTCGGCACCGTCGTGCACCAGCACGATGACGGCCGGGTCGGTGCGCGGCCAGTGTTCCGAACCGTCCCTGGGGCAGCGCCGTACCCACCCGGCCCGGTACACCCCGGTCGGCTCACCGCACAGCGAGCAGCACGGGTGTCGCAGGTGCCACTGGGTCAGGGCCACCGCCTCGGTGAGCAACCCGGCGTCCAGGTCGCTCAGTTCCGCGCCGACGTGGCGCAGGCCGGCCCAACGGTCGCCCGACACATCCCGCTCGCCCAGCACGGCGAAGTAGGGGGTTCCCTCGTGTTCTCCGAGGAAGAGCCGCAACGGGTCGGCGTCGATCTCGTCGGCTTCGCGCAGGTGTAACCGGGGACCGGCACCGTCGTCGTCCACGGCGGTGGTCATTTCGCTGCTCAGTACCAACACCCGGGACCGCTTCCACGCGCGGTCCAGCCAGTCCGGATCGTCCCGGTAGCAGGCAGCGCGGTCATGAATCCCACGTGACAGGCTGTCCAACCTGGGCATGCCAGCCTCCACGGTCACGTCCGTTCCACCGGGTACAGAGCGGCGATCGGGTCGGCCACCGCGTCGGCGTCGGCGAGCACAACGGCGACCATCCCGCTCGGCGCGAGTACCCGGCGGGACACCTCCAACACGTCGTCCACGGTGACCCTGGCCAGCCGCGCCGGTTGTTCGCGCAGCCACTCTGCGGTCAGCCCGACGCCGGCCAGCGTCGAGAGTGTGGAGGCCAGGCCCGCCTGGGTCGCGGTGGACAGCGACAGGCCGCCCACGGCGTACTGGCGTACGTCGTCCAGTTCGGACTGGTTGACCGGGGTGGTGACCATCCTGCCCAGTTCGTAGCTGATCTCCAGCAGGGCCGGGGCGGTCACCTCGGTGGCCACGTCGGTGTCGACGACAAAACTCGACCCGGCCACACCGTGTTCCAGCCGACTGTGTGGGCTGTAGGTGTAGCCCTTGTCCTCCCGGATGTTTTCCACCAGACGGGAAGAGAAGTACCCGCCGTAGACGAGATTGGCCAACTGCAACGCCGGGTAGGACGGATCGTCCCGGCGCAGCGCGGCGCCGGCGATCCGGATCGAGGACTGCACCGAACCGGCCCGGTGCACGACCAGCGTCGGACCGGGTGTCACCGGCGGCAGTGCGCGTAGCCGGGGCTGGCTCGCAGGCACCGTCCAGCCAGCCAGCGCCGACTCGACGACGCCCAGTGCCCGGGCTGGTGACAGGTCACCGACCAGTGTGAGGGTGGCGCCGGTGGGTACCACCCGCTGGCCGTGCAACCGACGGAGTTGGGCTGGACTCACCGCGGCGACCGTGTCCAGTTCGGGGATCTCCCGGGCGTAGGGATGGTCGCCGAACAGCCGCCGCAGCAGCACCTCGCGGACCAGCACGGACGGTTGTGACCGGGAGATGGCGAGTCGGTCGAGCAGCCGCTGGCGTTCCCCGCCCACCTCCCCGACCGGGTAACTGGCGCCGACGAGGATCTCGGCCAGCAGGTCGAGCAGCCCGGACAGACCGGTCCGCAACACCGCGCCGCCGATCAACAGTCGGTCGGGGTCGGCCGACACCGACAGGCTGGTACCCAGTTCCTGTAGCGCCTCGGCCAGGCCCACCTGGTCGTGTCGGTCGGTGCCGGTGAGCATCGTGCGGGACAGCAGGGCGGTGCGGGCTCGGTGGGACGGGGCGGTACCGGCGAACGGGATCCGCAGCCGCACCTCTACCAGTGGCACGCCGGCCTTGCGCACCGCCACCACCCGCAGGCCCGATTCCAGCACCCGCTCGTCCATGCTGGGTCTACGGAACCGCGGCGGCGGGCCGAGCGGCGGCACAACTGCGGGTGGCTGCGGCACGACACTCCTTGACTCGGCCTGCCAGGCATCCGGATCCGGACCGGTCGCCGCGGTGGCGGCAGTCACCGCGCGCTCCCGGGCACCAGTTCCACGCAGGCACGGCGATGTGGACGCAGGGTTGCCGCGGCCTGGCGTACCTGCTCCTCGCTCACCGCGGCGAGCCGGCCCGGCAACTCGTTCAGCAACTCGGCCCGACCGTGCTGTTGTTCCAGTGCGGCCATGGACAGGGTGCGTCCCAGCACCGGATCGACCTCACGCAGGAGCTGGGTGGCCGTTCGGGCGGTGACCCGACGCAGCTCGCCGTCGCCAAGCCCGTCGTTGGCCAGCCGGTCCAGTTCTTCGTCCACGGTGGACAACAACCGGTCGGCCCCGACATCGGACGGGTGGTGCACCTGGAACAGCAACGCGGTGGGGCCACGCACGTCGAACGGGTCACCCATGAACCCCAGGTAGGCCGACTGGTGGGTGGCGATCCGGTCACGCTGCACCAGGCGTCGCTCCAGTCGGGACGCGTCGCCGTCGGCGAGCACCTCGGCCAGTACGACGTAGGGAAGGTAGTCATCCAGTTGCGACACCGGGTCGGGGACCGGCCACGCCGCGGCCAGGGCCGGGGTCGGTGCGTGCGCGTCGACGTGCCGACCGCGCCGTTCGCCGTCCGGCTCCGGTTCGGTGAAGTCCCGTCGCGCGGGTGCCTGGCGGGCCGGGATGTCGTCGAAGTGGCGGTGCACCATCGCGATGGTCTCGTCAGGGTCCAGGTCGCCTGCCACGCACAGCAACGCGTTGGCCGGGGCGTAGTACCGGTCGAAGAACGCCAGCGCGTCGGCGACGCTGGCGGCGTCCAGGTCCACGAAGTCGCCGTAGCCGTTGTGGGCGTTGGGAAATGTGTCGAACATGACCGGTGGCAGCAGCAACCAGGGAAAACCGCCGTAGGGGCGGTTCAGCACGTTGACCCGGATCTCCTCCTTGACCACCGCGATCTGGTTGACCAGGTTCGGTTCGGTGATTCGAGGCGCGCGCATCCGGTCGGCCTCAAGGAACAGCGCCCGTTCCAGGGCGTTGCTGGGCAGTACCTCGAAGTAGTTCGTGTAGTCCAGGTGGGTGGAACCGTTGAACGTGCCACCAGCGGACTGCACATAACGGAAGTGAGCCAGTTTTTCGAGATTTGCCGATCCCTGGAACATCAGGTGCTCGAACAGGTGTGCGAAACCGGTACGGCCCTCAGGTTCGGAGCGAATCCCCACGTCGTAGTACACCGCGACGCCGACCACCGGCACGCTGCGGTCAGGAGCGAGCAGAACGGGCAACCCGTTGTCAAGCCTGAACCGATGCAGGGGGTAGGACGGGGCGGGAAGCTTCACGGCCTTCGGCACGTCGCGACCTTAACCCGAGTCACGCTCCGCCGTTCGAGGAGGTGCCGCAATCGCGGCGGCCCGTTCGGGTTGTCATCATGGTTGGTGTGCCGGCCCTGGCCAGCTCCGGTCCCGGGTATCGGCTGCGCTGGCTCGCCGTGGGGGTCGCCGCGACGATACTGGCCGTGCTGATTCCCCGAGCCTCGCCGTCCCCCGGTCGGGTGACCCTCGAATCGTGGACGGCGCGGAGCGGTTGGGTCGCACTCGCCCCGCCGCTGTCCCGAATGCCTCACCGGGAGTGGTCACGCGAAGTGGACGCCCGTCCCGGACGGATCGTGGTACGTGGCGGTGGAATCTATGCGATGTCGGTCAACCGCGGCGCGGCGACCGTCACCGCGTTCGACGTCAACATCGGCCGTATCCGGTGGACCGCGCGACTACCAGCCGCCGTGGCCACCGGCGGTGCGCTTCGGCTGGGCACGTCGGATCGACTACTTACGGTAACCGATGACCTCACCGGCCACGCTGTGGCCCTGCTGGACAGGGTGAATGGCCGGGTGTTGTGGGAACGGGGTGCCCGACCGGTCCGGGTGCCTCACGACTTCGTGGCGGGCAAAACGACAGGTGGGGTGGCGGGCGGTGTGGCGCTGTTGACCACACCCGCGGGCATGGTTGGCCTGGACCCACACACCGGCACGATCCGCTGG
>DATCXL010000164.1:0-2048 GCA_036565825.1 Mycobacteriales bacterium | reverse complement strand
TCGTACTGCTCGGCGGTGTTGGCCTGCCGGTAGGTGTCGTCCATTCGAGCCTTACCCGCGATGGGGTGCATGTGCTCGACCACCAGTCCGGGCAGGTACCGGATCCGCCCCAACGCCCGGCCCAGTTCCAACCAGGCGTTGTCCAGGTACAAGTGTCCCAACCCTGGCGGGCACATCCACCCCAACGCGGACACGATCTGCGAGGACATCACCACCGCGGTCGGCAGGGCCTCGCCGTGGATCAGGTCATCGCCGTACACCAGCCCACCGCCCATCGCGTCGAGGGTGTGGAGCATGGTCGTGTCCCAACCGCGGGACCGTGGCCGGTGATCGTCGCCCATGAACCCAACCGCCCGAGCATGGCCGGCGACCTGCGGGGCGACTTCGTTGAGGAGCTGACCGATCCGCCGGCGTCGCCCGCGTGAGACGAACACTTCCTCTCGGCTGGTCGCGTCCGCCAGGTATTCCTCGCAGCACGGGTCGTCCTCGTCGACGATCACCGCGAACGCCGACCGTGCCGTGGATGTCGCATCCCACGCTTTCCGCAGGTCACGAATGTTGCCCGGCCGTCCCCGGGACGGCACCAACACCACCAGGTCCACGGTCACGCCGCCACCCTCCCTGACACCAGGGTGGTGTACGCGGTCTCCCACGCCCGCCACCGTTCACTGATCGCCCACCTGTGGGCGTACTCCTTGGCCTGCGCCCCGAGCTCGACGCGCATCGACTCATCAGCGGCCAGGTCACCGAGTACCCGCGGCCACTCATGCGGGTACCTGACCAGCACCCCGCCATGGGGCCCGTGGTCGTGGTACGGGCCGACATCGGAGGCGACCCACGGGATACCCAGCGCCGAATACTCCAGGATCTTCACCGCGGTCTTCGACCGGTTGAACACGTGCGGTCGTAGCGGGGCGATCCCGATGTCGAAGTCCAAAGTGGCGTAGTAGGCGGCGATGTCGAGTCGCCACCCGGTGTGCCGGATCCGCCCGGCCAGCACAGTGTCGGTGCCTGCGATCAGCCGCGAGTAGTCCTCGCCGATGAAATGCATGTCCACGGCCGGATGCCGTCGCAGAAACTGCCGCACGCCCGGCGCGGCCTCGGCCAGGTCCATGCGGTGTGTCGCCGACCCGGCCCAGCCGACCGTCAACCGGCCGCGGCGTGGCCGGGCATGGTCGAACAGCCCACCATCCAAAGCGTTCGGGAGGACGACCACATTCGAGTTGTACGCCGACATCACCTCCGCCAGCACCGGGGTCGACACGGTCACCATGTCCGCGCATGCCGCGTTCGCCGCGATGTTCGCTCGGATGTCGGCGCGGGCGTAGAACGCGTAGGCCGCCTCACTGGACGGATCGACGTTGAGGAGGTCATCGTCGACCTCGTACACCGTCGCCACATCACCTCTACGGCACAGGTCCTGCCATACGGTCGACGGCCCGGGTAGACACACCCGCTGCCCGATGATCACGTCCATGGTGGACGGGTCTTTCAGCATCCGCTCGGACGCGCCGACCTCGTGCCCACCCCACTCACGCAGCCCGTACAGCGGCAGGGCTACCCGGTACCAGCCGCACCCCTGCCTGTCGGCGACCCACCCGTATATGCGCACGCGCCGGAAGGTAGCAACCCAGGTGCTCACCCCATCTGGGATGAACACCGCATGTGTCATCATGCGCGGCGACACGCGGGATTTGAGGGGCCATGTGGGCTATGGAGCAGGGAACGTGAGTGCATGACCGGTCAGTGCTGGTTCCCTCCACCAGTACGCCAGGGGGCGTGTGATGCCCGACCCGTCGCTGATAGACCCGTCGGCGGGCCACGACGCGACCGTGATCGCGATCGCACTGACCGCCGGATGGGCGTTGGTGCAGTTCCTCCGCAAGCTCGGGGATCTGTGGTTGCGGCGCCTGGCGAAGAAGTGGGGCGTGGACAACGACAAGGACCGGTGCGATGAGTGAGCAGCAGGTCCGCCGGTGGCTCGCCGCAAGCCGGATACCAACCCGGATCGTCGGCGTTCTGGTTGTGTTGGCGTGGCTCGCCGCGTT
>DATCXL010000115.1:0-5933 GCA_036565825.1 Mycobacteriales bacterium | reverse complement strand
GCCATCGAGGAGATGCTGCGCCACCACCCGCCGGTGCTGTCCTTCCGGCGCACCGCCAGTACCGACGTGGACCTGGCCGGTCAGCGGGTCGCCGTCGGGGACAAGGTGGTGGTGTTCCACTGCTCGGCGAACTTCGACGACCGGGTGTTCGCCGACCCGATGCGGTTCGACATCACCCGCGCACCCAACCCGCACGTCTCCTTCGGTGACGGCCCACACGTGTGCGTCGGTGCCCACTTCGCCCGACTGCAACTGCGCGCCCTGTACCAGCAGGTGGTCTGGCGACTGCCGGACCTGGAGTCGGCCGGCGACGTGAGCCACCTGGTTTCTAATTTCATCAACGGCATCACCCATCTGCCCGTCCACTTCACCCCCACCGGACAACGGCGGCCATGACCCGCGGTGGGGCTTGGGTCAGGGCAGTCGAGCCACGGTGAGTAGATGGCTGCTGGCCCCGACCACGCTGGGCTCGTCCTCGATGCGTCGCAGCATCGTGAGAAGCGCCTCGGTGGTGTCGGGGTTGTCCAGGATCTGATTGAGGTGCGGACCGGTCATCCACAGCGGACTCTCGACCATGACCACGCGCTCGAAGGTCAGGCCAGCCTCACTGGCCTCACCGGAAGGCTCTTCTGGACGGTGGAAGTATGCGGTGGTGAACCATCCCGGCTCGGCGCCGCTGTTGTGGTGGACCCCGTCGGCGAGTGCATTCGCGACGATAACCCGGAAACGAGGATCGTCAACATACCCCTTGACGAATCCGTCGAACAGCGAGGCGAACCGGCTGATCGTCGCGGCGACCACGATCCCACCAGGACGGAGCACCCGGGCGGCCTCCCGCCAGGCTCGCACCCGGTCGGACCGGGCGGTCAGGTGGTACAGCGGACCCAGCAGCAGCACCGCGTCGACACTCGCATCCGGCACCGGCAGGTCACGTACGTCACCCGGTTCAGCCGTGACACCGGGACGGCCGGATGCCTCAAGGACGTGTTCGGGCACCGGATCGACCAGATGTACCCGGTAGCCCATCGCGGCGAGCGGTTCGGCGTACACACCGGTCGCGCCACCCACGTCGAGGATCGACGCCGGCACCGGCGGCAACACCCGACCGAGCACGTCGAGGGTCCGCAGATACTCCAGCCGGCCCGCGCCCGCCGACAACCTGCGCCGCTCACCACCGCGTCGGTAGTAGTCCATCACCTCGGGCAGCAACATACGCACAATCTTTGCCCACCGATCGCATCAGAACAAACCTCTTCCATCGGCAGTGGTTCGACTTCGGTGTCCCGGCCAGAGGCACCTCGCAGGCTGGAGCGCCTGCCCCCTGGACGGGTCAGGCGGTCAGGGCCTGGGTGGCAAGGGTGAGCAGGGCGTCGTCGAGATCGTCCTCTCCGGGCAGCGCGCTGACCCGGTTGTCGGTGAACACCACTGGAATGCCGCGTGCGGCGGCGTGTTCGGCCACCACGTCGATGGCCGCCGCCTTGATCTCGACCAGGAACACCTCGGCGTCCAGGTCGGCCAACTCCCTCCGCAGGGTGTCGCGGTGAGCCAGATTCCCCGAGGTGTGCACCACCTTCGCCCCGTGCTGGTCACGCAGATGGTCGGCCATCGCCGGCAGGGCGTGCGCGGGCGCGGCGGTGAACAACGCCACCCGGCGCCCGGACACGTCCTCGGTGGGATACGGACGCATGGTGGCCGCGATCACCGGAACGTCCTTCACCTCCCGGATCGCCGCGCGCAGCCGATGGTGCCCACCGGAGGGGTCGGTCGCGGTCAACACCACCAGGTCGGAGACCAGGACCCGGTAGGCACCCAGGTATCCGGTGACCCGGTCGGTCGACTGGTGGGTACCGGCGACCAGGACCCGGCGTCGGGTGGCGACCGGCGGTAACGCGGCGCCGCTGCCCTCGAACAGCACCAGGTCCGGGTCCAGGTTCCGGGCCATCTCGGCGCCCAGGCTCGTGTTCGACACGAACGTCGCACCGGCCATCCCGCCGCCGCAGCGCCGGGTGCCCACGGTGGGAACCCCGGCCAGCACGGCGTTCTCCAGGTGGTCGGAGGCCGCATGCCGCCCCTGCCGGGACAGCGCGAGCAGGTCGGCCAGCCCCCGCCCCCCGGTGACCAGTTCGGGTAGTTCCGGGCCGCCACGCCCCATGGACACCACGACCACACTCCAGCGGGTCGCCAGCAGTCGGGCGGTGTGCGCGCACAGTGCCGTCTTGCCGATCCGCTTGCCGGTCCCGACCAGGCTGACCGACGGCCGGTCGAAGGGGTCCAACCGTGGCGGGGTGAAACAGAAGTCGGCGCCCAGGTAGGCAACGCCACGGGCCAACGCCCGGGCCGCCAGTGCCATCCGCTCCGGTCCACCCAGGACCGGTTCGTCGGACAGGTCCACCACCAACCCCGCACCGCTGGCGGTCAGGGCCGCCTCCAGCGGGCCGTCGAACATCGGCACGCCGTAGTCGGGGATGTCCCGCAGTTTCTCGGTGCCCCCGACCAGCAGGACACCGCAGACCTCGTGCGGCAACTGCCGCAACGCCTCGCGCACCACCATCGGATAGTGCTCGCCGTCAACGAGGACGAGCGCGCCCCGGCCATCGGAGTCCCGCATCCTGGCAGCATGAGGGGTCGTCACCCGTCACGGCAATACTCCGTCCGTGGGTACCCGCCCGGCACCCCGGGGAAGACGATTTCACGCGAAAACATCGCCGGAAACGTGGGTGGGCGTGGAGGCGACGGCGGGCTCACGGCTTGGCCACGCCATCGGGTGTTGGTCAGTGGACCTTACGGAGCCATCGCCGTTGCCAGGGGGTTTCCACGGCGCGACGGTGGTAGTTCTCGCGCACCCAGGCAACGGCCTGCTCCGCTGGAAGGCCGTCGAGGATGGCCAGCGCGGCCAGGGCGGTTCCAGTCCTGCCGACGCCACCCCGACAGGTGGCCTCGACGCGTTCCCCGCGGTGAGCACGGCGGTGGGCCTCGTGCAGGGCGTCGAGGGCATCGGCGCGGTCGCGGGGAATCCAGAGATCCGGCCAGCGGATGCGCCGGTGCGGCCAGGGCGGCACCGGGCCGTCGGCCAGCAGCAGCGTGAAGTCGGCGGGGCTGACCGTGTCGCCGATGCGCCGGCCGCGGACTCGCGGGCCGGTCGGGAGGGTGACCAGCCCGGTGTCATCCAGCCACGGCGTGCTCATCTGAGCGAGCCTACCCAGAGGGTCGGTGTATCGGCCGGACCTCACAGCCAGCCGCGCTCGCGGGCCACCCAGCCCAGTTGCAGCCGGGAACGCACCCCGGCCAACGCCATCAGCGCACCGACCCGGCGTACCACGGTGCGCCGGGACAACCCGAGTCGGGCCGCCACCGCCTCGTCGGTGAGCCCGGTGACCAACAGCGACAGCAGGGTCAGATCGTCGTCGTCGAGCATGCCGGGATTGACCTGCTGCGCACCGGTCCCGACCGGCACCAACGGCGTGGCCACCGCCCACACGCTCTCGAACAGGGCGACCAGCGCGCCGAGCAGCCCGCACGGGTGCACGAGCACGGCGGCGAAGTCGTCGGAGTCCGACGTCCAGGCCAACGGCAGCATGGCCAGCGCGTGGTCGGCGATGACCAACTTGATCGGCACCGATGCCGACGCCCGGGCCTGTTCACCCGCCCGCACGTGCGGGGCGACCGTGTCGATGAATCCGGGTTCGTCCAGAGCGTCCACCGCGTAGACGGCCCGGTAGTCCACGCCGGCCCGTAACCGGGCCAGCTCGGTGGTGTTGACCGGGTCAGCGGCGTAAGGCGGGGTGACGAACACCCGCACCTGGGCGGAGGCGACCCGCTGCACCCGTTCGAACGCCCGACGCACCGACGCGCGGCCCTGCACGATCTCCATCAGTTCGGCGGTCCGCCGGGCACCGGCCCGCGCAGTGGCCTCGGCCGCCAGCAGTTGGGCGCTGGCCAGAACCCGTTGCAGGTCCTGTTCGCGGCGCCGGACGAGCTGTTCCACGCCGATCTCCGGCGGCACAGCGACCACCCGTTCCCGGGGCGGTGGGGTCTGATGGACCAAGCCCTTCTCCTGCAACCCGGCCACTATCCGTCGGGTCCTGGGCTCGGGTAACCCGAGTCTTCGCGCCATCTGTGGTAACGACGCCGATCCGCGCCGCACCAGCATCAGATACGCGGTTTCTTCCCCGGTGGTCAGCCCGGCGGCCTTCAGCATGACACCTCCGTGACTCATTCAGGACATGTCTCAAGTACGCCACGCGAGTTTTCCGTTCCTCACACCGGGTCCGTGTGACGCTCTCGCGGCGAACCGAACGAGAGGATCGGCAGTGACAAGAACGCGTCCCACCCTGGTCGCCGCGGTGGCCGCCCTGATCACACTGGGCGGCATCACCAGCGCGGTGGCCTCTCCCCCCTCCGCACCGGCGCCGTCCAACCCGACCGTCGGCGCGGTCGGCGCCAGCGTCGAACCGGTCGGCGGGCCGTCCACCCGCACGGTCACCCTGATCACTGGCGACGTGGTGCACCTGACCACGCTGCCCGACGGGCGGCACTCGGTGTCGGTCGACGCGACCGGATCGGCGAGCCAGGGCCAGTTCTCCTTCGCGGAACAGGACGGGCACGTCCAGGTCGTCCCGGTCGAGGCGCTCGCCTACCTGGCCAGCGGCCAACTCGACCGCGCCCTGTTCGACGTGACCGCCCTGGTCGCCCAGGGCTACGACGACAGCAGCAGCGACACGCTGCCCCTTCTCTTGTCCACCCAGGGTTCCCGGCCGGCCGGATCGACGCAACCGGCTGCACCAGAGCGCTCGGTCCAACCAGACACCCGCCTGCCCGCGACACCGGATGGGGCGGTGCGCGGCGCCGAACTGCCCGCGGTGGGCGCGGTGGCGGTTCGTGAGGTCAAGTCGCAGGCCCGAACGTTCTGGGAGTCACTCGACGACGACACCCCCGGTGCCACCCAGCCGAGGTTGACCGGCCGAACCCACCGGATCTGGTTGGACCAGCAGGTCCGCGCCACCCTGGCCGACAGCGTGCCGCAGATCGGCGCGCCGGCCGCCTGGGCGGCCGGTTACGACGGGCAGGGTGTGAAGGTCGCGGTACTCGACACCGGTTACGACCCGCACCACCCCGACCTGGTCGGCCGGGTGAGCGCCGCGCGGAACTTCACCGAGGACACCAGCGCCGTCGACGAGTTCGGGCACGGCACACACGTCGCGGCCACCATCGCCGGCAGCGGCGCCGCCTCGGCCAACCGGAGCCGCGGCGTCGCACCGGGCGCACGACTGCTGGTCGGCAAGGTCCTCGACCACAACGGCGTAGGCCTGGACTCGCAGATCATCGCCGGCATGCAGTGGGCGGTCGAGCAGGGCGCCCGGGTGATCAACATGAGTCTCGGTGGCGCACCCAGCGACGGTACCGACCCACTCAGCCAGGCGGTAGACAGCCTGACCACGGCCTCGGGCACGCTGTTCGTCATCTCCGCCGGGAACGCCGGCGGTGAGCAGACGGTGGGCGCACCCGGGTCGGCGACCTCCGCGCTGACCGTGGGGGCGGTGGACAAACAGGACCGGATGGCGCCGTTCTCCAGCCGCGGACCACGACTGGGTGACAGTGCGATCAAGCCGGACCTGGTCGCCCCGGGAGTGGACATCATCGCGGCAAGGGCCGCCGGCACCAGCCTTGGTGACCTGGTCGACGCCCGCCACGTCAGCCTGTCGGGCACATCGATGGCCGCCCCGCACGTGGCCGGCGCGGCGGCGATCCTGGCCCAGGAACACCCAGACTGGCAGGCCCCCCAGCTCAAGAGCGTGCTGATGGCCACCAGCCACCACCTCGACGGTCCGGGCGTGGCCGAGCAGGGAACCGGACGGGTGGACGTCGCCGCCGCGGTGACCCAGCAGGTGCTGCCCGACACCGCCTCGCTGGCACTGGGTCGGCTGGCCTGGAGC
>DATCXL010000133.1:0-3583 GCA_036565825.1 Mycobacteriales bacterium | reverse complement strand
GGGCCGCGGGCCCTTCGGGAGCCCGCGGCCCCGCCGTTCCCGGTTCGCGTCGCAACCATGCCCAGATACCACGGTGTCGTCCACGGTGGTGCCCGTAGTGTGCTGCCCCGTCGTCAGAAGACACGGAGGAGCACGATGGGTGTGCGTTGGTACAGCACGGTGATCGACTGTCGGGACGTGCTGGCGCAGGGGCGCTGGTGGGCCCGTGCGCTGGGCGGAAAGATCGTCTATGAGGCACCCGACGAGGTCGTGGTGGTCAACCAGGACGAGACCGAACCCGGTCTGGTATTCGTGCTGGTACCCGAGGCCAAGGAACTGAAGAACCGACTGCACATCGACCTCGCGCCGCGGTCGGGCGACGACCAGGCCACCGAGGTCGACCGGCTGGTCGGTCTGGGCGCCCGCCAGGTCGACGTCGGGCAGGGTGACGCCTCCTGGGCTGTGTTGACCGACCCGGAGGGCAACGAGTTCTGCGTCCTCACCCCGCGGGGCTGAATCCGCGGGCCGCGCGGGGGTTTGTTGTCGACGGTGGCACCTGAGGCCGCCGCCGCCGACCAGGGTCACCCCCGCCCACAGACATCAGGCTCACCCCGCGTTCACCGAGGTGGACCTGATCTCCGACATTCCCGGACGGGCACCGTCGACCGATCCGGACCTGGTCAACGGCTGGGGTATCACCTTCGGCCCGACCACGCCGCTCCGGGTCAACGACAACGGCACCGGAGTGTCCACCCTCCACACCGGCGGAGTCGGTGCCGGACCGGTGAGCAAGGTGCTCACGGTACCCATTCCCGGCGGCGCTCCTACCGGGCAGACCTTCGACGGGACCAGCGACAACACGCACCGGCGTCCGCTGGTGATGGGCGGCCTGCACGGGCTCCTGCCGGGTACGGCCACCACCGCCAGGGACCGACGCGGTGTGGTTCGCCGCCGGCCCGCCGGATGGGCAGCACGGTCTGGTGGGCCAGATCCGTCCGGCGAACGGGTGACCCGTCGTGGGTGCACGGACCGGACCGGCCGCGTACCCACCGGGATCGTCGTCGGCGTTGCGGGTACCCGTCGGGTGACCACCGATGATGATCTGCCAGGATGCCCGCATGGATCTGGGACTGCGGGATCGCGTCTTCGTCGTCACCGGTGCCACCCGCGGCCTGGGCCACGCCACCGCGGCCGAACTGGTCGCCGACGGTGCCCGCGTGGTGGTCTCCTCCCGTGACGCCGGCAACGTCGCGGCGGCCGTGCGAGAGTTGGGTGGCCCGGCCGGCGGCACCGACGCCCCGGTGGTGGGCGTGGTCGCCGACAACGCCGATCCGGACACACCAGCCCGGCTGGTGTCCGCGGCGCAGGAAAGATTCGGTCGCCTTGACGGAGCGCTGATCAGCGTGGGTGGTCCGCCACCGGGATCGGTACTGGACACCAGCGACGACAAGTGGCGCGCTGCGTTCGAGTCGGTCTTCCTGGGCGCGGTGCGGGTGGCCCGCACGGTCGCGTCCGGGCTGGAGTCAGGCGGTTCGCTGGTGTTCGTGCTGTCCTCCTCGGTCCGCTCACCGATACCCGGTCTGGCCATCTCCAACGGACTGCGGCCGGGCCTGGCCATGGTCGCCAAGACCCTCGCTGACGAGCTGGGTCCGCGTGGGGTACGGGTCAACGCGATCGCCCCCGGTCGTATCGCCACGGAGCGGGTGCGTGAACTGGACCAGGCAACCGGCGACCCGGACGCGGCCCGGGCTCGCTCCCAGCAGGCCATCCCACTGCGCCGCTACGGCGAACCCGCGGAGTTTGGTCGGGTGGCCGCGTTCCTACTCTCGCCGGCCGCGTCCTACCTCACCGGCGCCATGGTCCCGGTCGACGGTGGCATGCTGCGCACCATCTGACCAACGGTCCGACGTGGTCGGTCCGCCAGACTGGTCGGTGGGTTCCTGCCGGTCTGAGTCTGGCAGAACCCGTTGCCACGTCGCCGCGGCCACGTGCCGAACCACCGGCCGAGATCTGTGCGCACCCTCACCTGGTTCGGGCTTGTTTTCACGACGATGGCTCGTAAAAATAGGCGGTGCGACGCCGGATCAACCGGTTCGACGTCGCGGCTCGCCGCTCCAGCCATCCGCAACCCGATCATGGTCACTGACTGGTCCACGTCACCGGTCGGACCGTGCCCTGGGACCATCCCTGTAGCTCGGACCCGTACCTCGAACAGATCACATCTGGGGAGTCAGGCATGACGATCGCAGAACGGACCGCACAGACCACCTGGGAAGGTTCGCTGGCCGGTGGAGGAGGCAAGATCCAGGCCGACAGCGGGGCACTCGACGGGCTCGAGGTGACCTGGGCGGCACGCACCGAGCAACCCGACGGGCGGACCAGCCCGGAGGAACTGGCCGCCGCGGCGCACTCGTCGTGCTTCTCGATGGCCCTGGCACTGCGCCTGGGTGAACGCCGCACTCCGCCGGCACGGCTGACCGTCGATGCGACCGTCACCCTGGATCAGGTCGACGGTGTGCCCACCGTGGTGTCCTCGGCTCTACACATCACCGGTCGGGTCCCGGGGCTCGACGCCGCCGGTTTCCAGGAGGCGGTCGACGAGGCGGCGGCACTGTGCCCGATCTCCCGGCTGTTCGGTGGGGCGCGGATCACCGTCGAGGCCACCTTCGAAGAGTCGAACTGAACCCGACGCGGATCACCGCCTGAGCCTGCCACGCCGGATTGCCCAGGCAACCCCTCCCAACCCTGGAGCATGAGATGTCCGACACCACGCGGGCAGTGCTGCTCGGCGTGTTCATCCTGGCCACGGCCGTGTGGGTCGGTGGACTGGTCGCCATCCCGGTGGTCGCCCGGGTGGCGAGCCGCACCCTGTCCCCCGACCAACGGGTCACCTTCTTCCGCGGGCTCGGCCGGGCCTACGGAGTCGTCGGGGTGCTCGCGCTCGTGGTCGCTCTGGCCACCGGAGCGGTGCTGGCCGCCGACCATCCCTGGGACGGCACGCTGTGTGCCACCGCCGTGGTGGCGGCCGCGTTGGTCGCCATCAGCTCGCTGGGCATCGTTCAGGCGCGACGGATGAGTCGACTGCGCCGCCAGGCCCTCGACCATCCTGACGACGAACGCCTGACCGATCGGGTGCGGCGCGGTGCCAGTAGCGCGGCCGCGCTGCGGGGAGGAATCGTGCTGCTCAGTCTCGTCCTGGTCGCACTCGGATCGGTGTTGGCCACCTGACCTCGCTCCACCCGGCTCAGACCGGCGTGTCACGGACCTCCTGGTTCGCGGCACGCCGGTGTTGGGCCAGGCTGACACCCAGGTGCGGATGCAGCGTTAGCGCGGCCGGCGTGAAAAAGAACGGTCTCCCAGAAGTCGCACGTCACCGGCAGGTGGACGGTCAGATCCATTCGTGCCACGTCGACGAAGACCGGGCCCAGCAGCTCGTCGGCGGACGCGCGGCCGTAGAAGTCCGTGACCAGTTCTGCGATGTCGGCACGTTCACAGATGTCGCGGGTTGGTGCGGTGACCCGTCATCGCGGGCTCTCGGCGCTCCTGCCCGCGGTGGCTGGTGCGGGCGTGTACCGGCGGCCGCCTCGGGCTCCAGAGGAGCGCC
>DATCXL010000129.1:0-4637 GCA_036565825.1 Mycobacteriales bacterium | reverse complement strand
ACCGCGGAGGCGGGTGTACGGGCGGTGCGCGCCAGAGGCGCAAACCCGGTCGTGCTGGCCGTGCCGGTGGGTGCCGCGGACACGGTGCAACGGCTGCGCACGGTCGCCGACGAGGTGGTGTGCGCGGCGACACCGCGCAGCTTCCTCTCGGTCGGCGGGCACTATCGGGACTTCCGTCCGGTCACCGACAACGAGGTGCGCCAGATCCTGGCCGATGCCCAACCGGAGTGAGCCGGGTCACCGTCCCTGGACGAGCCGGGACAGCACCGCACCGGCCCGCTCCACATCGGCGTCGTCCATGTCCAGGTGGGTGACCAACCGGACCTGCCGGGGCCCCATCAGCGACACCAGGACACCCTGCGCGCCGGCCCGTTCGGCGAACTCGGTCGCGTCTGGCACCGGCACCAACACCAGGTTGGTGTGCACCTCGGCCGGGTCGACTCCTACCCGTTCGGCAAGCCACCGGGCCCGACGATGGTCGTCGGCCAGTCGCTCCAGGTGGTGGTCGAGCGCGTACTGGCCGGCCGCGGCCAGGACCCCGGCCTGCCGCATCCCACCGCCCAACCGCTGCCGCAACTCCCGGGCGCGGTCCACCCGCTCACGTGAGGACACCAGCAGCGAGCCAACCGGCGCGCCCAGTCCCTTGGACAGACACACCGACAGCGTGTCGAACAGTTGGCCGTACTCGCGCAACGGCACGCCGGAGGCCACCGAGGCGTTCCAGATCCGCGCGCCGTCGCAGTGCACGGTCAACCCGTGGTCGTCGGCGATCCGCCGGATCCCGCGGAGCGTCTCCAGCGGCTGGATGGTGCCACCGCCGCGGTTGTGGGTCTGCTCGACGGCCAGCGCCGCGGTTGCCACGGTGTGGTACCCGGTCGGTCGGATCATGGCCTCGACCGCATCCAGGTCCAGTATGCCGTTCGAACTGGCCCAGGTGCGGGTGCTGATACCGCCGTGTACGGCGGCCGCCCCCGACTCGTAGGTGACCACATGCGCGCCGGCGTCACAGAGCAGTTCCTGGCCCGGCGGCACCAGTAACCGGATGCCGATCTGGTTGCCCATCGTGCCGCTCGGCACCAGCAGGGCGGCTTCGTGGCCGAACAGGTCGGCCACCCGGTCCTGTAGGGCGTTGACGGTCGGGTCCTCCCCGTACACGTCGTCGCCCACCTCGGCGGCGGCCATGGCACGGCGCATGCCCTCGGTCGGGCGGGTGAGCGTGTCGCTACGCAGGTCGACGACGCCGGTGGGGCCGGTGGACGGGGTGGGCAGTTCAGCCACGAAGCATCTCCGCTACCAGGAAGGCGAGTTCGAGGGACTGTTGGGTGTTCAACCGGGGGTCGCACGCGGTCTCGTAACGCCCGGCGAGGTCAGCGTCCCGTATCTGTTGGGCCCCACCCAGGCATTCGGTGACATCCGCGCCGGTCAGCTCGACGTGGATACCCCCGGGATGGGTTCCCAGCGCCCGGTGCACCTCGAAGAAACCAAGCACCTCGTCGACGATCCGGTCGAAGTGCCGCGTCTTGTACCCGCTGGCCGACTCCACCGTGTTGCCGTGCATCGGGTCGCAGTTCCAGACCACCAGGTGACCGCCGGCGGTGACCTTCTCCACGATCGCTGGCAGGACGTCACGCACCCGGGTACTGCCCATCCTGGTTATCAGGGTGAGCCGCCCCGCCACCCGGTTCGGGTCGAGCCGGGCGGCCAGTTCGGCGGCGACCTCCGGCGTGGTGGTCGGCCCCAGCTTCACCCCGATCGGGTTGGCCACCCGCGAGACGAAGTCGATGTGCGCACCGTCGAGCGCACGGGTGCGCTCCCCCACCCAGACAAGATGCCCGGACAGGTCGTAGGGCAGGTCGCCCTCGACGCGGGTGAGTGCCCGTTCGTAGTCGAGGATCAACGCCTCGTGGCTTGAGTACAGCTCGGCACCGTGCAGCGTGTCGTCGCGAACCCCGCAGGCCCGCATGAACGCCAGGGCCCGGTCGATCTCCCGGGCCAGGGCCTCGTACCGCTCCCCGGCCGGGGAGTCGCGCACGAACGTCCTGTTCCAGTCGTGCACCCGGCGCAGGTCGGCCATGCCGCCGGTGGCGTAGGCCCGCAGCACGTTGAGGGTGGCCGCGGCTGTCTGGTACGCCCGCAGGATGCGCCGCGGGTCGGGAACACGCGCCTCGGCCGTGGCGGCCAGGTCGTTGACCATGTCACCGCGGTAGGACGGCAGGCCGGAGGCGTCCGTGGCCGACGACCGCGGTTTGGCGTACTGGCCGGCGACCCGCGCCATCTTCACCACCGGGACGCTGGCGCCGTAGGTCAGCACCACGGCCATCTGGAGCAGTGTCTTGAGGGTGGCGCGCAGCCCCGGCTCGGTGCACTCGGCGAACGTCTCCGCGCAGTTACCGCCCTGTAGCAGGAACGCCTCTCCCCGGGCGACCGCGGCCAGCCGTTCCCGCAGTAGGTCCACCTCGTCGGCGATCACCAGCGGCGGCAACTGTGCCAGGGACGAGGCCACCTCCCGCAGCGCCTCGGGATCCGGCCAGTCGGGCTGCTGCGCGGCCGGCAGCATCCGCCACGCGTCCAGATCGTGGATCACCGCACAAGCCTAGAGGAACGAGTCGTGCCCCTCGCCGGGGCACAGTCCCGACCCCGTGTCATCCGCACCCAACCTCCATGGGCAGTACAGCCAGGGCCTGGAAGCAGCCAGTTCTACCCGAACAGGAGTTCGGCCTCCTGGTACCGATCCAACGGGACCGTCTTGAGCGTGCGGGTGGCCTCGGCCAGTGGTACCCGGATGATCTCGGTACCACGCAACGCCACCATGGTGCCGAACGCGCGCTCGTGCACGGCATCGATCGCGTGCAGGCCGAACCTGGTGGCCAGCACCCGGTCGAAGGCGGTGGGCGTTCCGCCGCGCTGGATGTGGCCGAGCACGGTGGCGCGGGCCTCCTTACCGAGCCGCTCCTCGATCTCCTCGGCCAACCGCTGCCCGATCCCGCCCAGCCGCACGTGCCCGAACGCGTCGCGGGCACCGGTCTGCAACACCATGGTGCCCTCCACCGGGGTGGCCCCCTCGGCGACCACCACGATCGCGGCGTACCTGTTCTCGAACCGCTTCACGATGTACTCGCACACCCGGTTGATGTCGAACGGCCGTTCCGGGATCAGGATCACGTTCGCCCCGCCCGCCATGCCGGCGTGTAGGGCGATCCAACCGGCGTGCCGCCCCATCACCTCCACGATGAGGACCCGGTGGTGGGACTCCGCGGTGGTGTGCAACCGGTCGATCGCCTGCGTCGCGATGTTCACCGCGGTGTCGAAGCCGAACGTGTAGTCGGTGGCGCCCAGATCGTTGTCGATGGTCTTGGGTACCCCGACGGCCGGCAGGCCCTGTTCGTGCAGCATGTCGGCCACTCCGAGGGTGTCCTCACCCCCGATCACCAGCAGCGCGTCTATACCGAGGTCCGCGATCGTGGCCATGATCCGCTCGGGCCCGTTCTCGACGTTCCTCGGGTTGGTCCGGGACGAGCCGAGAATGGTCCCCCCACGTGGCAGGATGCCGCGCACGGCCTGGGTGTCCAACGGCATGGTCTCCCCCTCGATGGGGCCGCGCCAGCCGTCCCGGAATCCCACGAACTCGTGCCCGTAGCTGCCGATTCCCTTACGGACGACCGCGCGGATGACCGCGTTGAGACCGGGGCAGTCGCCTCCGCCGGTGAGCAGGCCGATGCGCATATTGTCCCTCTTGCACTAGACGTTGGCGGTGAACTCCGTGGACCGTCCTGTGTCGAGGACGCAGCGCCAGACTTTAGCGTGCGACGGGCGGACTGGCCGAACCCGCGCGCATGGCCTGCTGGATTACTCGCCAACGGGCCAGGTTGTGTCGGGCGTCGGCGAGCGCGTCGTGCCGGTCGGCCGGCGGCGATGGCAGTTCCGGGCGACCGGCCAGGTCCCACAGCGTGCGCAACTCATTGGTGAACCGGGGCATGGTACGCGGTAGCGTGGGCATGGCCCCCCACAGTTGGCAGAGCACCACGTGGTCATAGGCGCCATACCACGCCCACAACTCGATCGCCTCATCCGGCTCGGCAAGAAACGCGTACAGGTCCTCTCGCAGGCGCGCCCGGGAACGCCAGGCCGCATTCCCCGGCGAGGGAAGTTTGTCCAACACGTTCCTGCGAACCCATGGAATCGCCCGGTCCGGGTCGAACTCGCTGGACACCGCGTAGAACTCGCGCCCCTCCTCGTCAGTCACGCCGATCGACACCAGATCGATGGTGTGCCCGTCCTCGATGAATTCGGTGTCGTAGAAGTACCGCCTGGGATCCGACATCCGCCGCCCTTTTTAGTCCTGGTTACTACCTCACATCCTCCTCCCGTAGGGGTTCGCCGGAGCAGCGCCCGCGTCGCCCGGGACCGGGGCGCACCGCATCACTTCGTCACCACGAACTCGCGACTGCGGTGCTGCCCGCCCCCGGGGCCGGCGTCGGTGTCCTGCGCGAGCATCCGGAGCAGCACCCCACCGGCGTCGCTCACCCACTTGGCGATCTCCTCCTCCGACACCTGGTAGGTCCGCTCGGCCACGGCCACCGGTTGGCCCGCAGCCCGTCGCGGGCCGGTGGGAAGGCCGGCCCGGCGGTTCGAGCGCC
>DATCXL010000123.1:0-3990 GCA_036565825.1 Mycobacteriales bacterium | reverse complement strand
AGATGTCCTAGGGTGCCCAGGTGAACCCAGCACAGCGCGCAGCACACGACGCACCGTCGGCACAGACCCGGATCCGTGTGGGGGTGCCTGGTTCGCCCTACGACGTGGTGGTGGGTACCGGCCTACTCGGGCAGCTCGGCGCGTTGGTGTCGTTTCCACGCCATGCCAGACGTGCCGCCCTGGTCACCTCGGGAGAGGTCTACAGACTCTATGCCGACCAGGTGGCGCGGAGCCTGCGCGAGGTCGGCCTGATCGTTGAGGAGGTCGAGCTGCCCGACGGTGAGGTCGCCAAGACGTTGGACACGCTGGGCCGGTGCTACCACGCCTTCGCCCGCATGCCGTTGGGGCGGGACGACGTGGTGGTGGCGTTGGGCGGAGGGGTGGTGGGTGACCTGGCTGGGTTCGCCGCGGCCACCTGGAACCGCGGAGTCGCGCTCGTCCAGATTCCCACGACGTTGCTGGCCCAGGTGGACGCGGCGATCGGTGGGAAGACCGGCGTCAATCTGCCGGAGGGCAAGAACCTGGTCGGATCGTTCCACCAACCGCTTGCCGTGGTCGCCGACACCTCAGCCCTGGCTACGTTGCCCGCCCGGGAGAGACGAGCCGGACTGGGCGAGGTCGTCAAGTACGGTTTCATCGCCGACCCCGCCGTGCTCGATGCGCTGGAACGGAAACCGGACGACGCGGTGGTGGGGGAACCGGAGCTGCTGACCGACCTGGTGCGCCGCAGTGTCACGGTGAAGGCGCGGGTGGTGGCAGCGGACGAACGCGAGTCGGGTGAGCGGGCACTGCTGAACTACGGGCACACGGTCGGCCATGTCATCGAGTCACTGGGTGGTTACACCACCTACCGACATGGCGAGGCTGTCGGGCTCGGTATGGTGTTCGCGGCTCGGCTGGGCGAACGGTTGGGCATCAGCGAGGCCGGCCTGGCTGACCGGACGGTGGGTGTGCTGCGTGGCCTGGGGCTACCGGTCGGCGGCGTCACCCTCGACCCGGACGCGGTGTGGGATCGGTTGGCGCGGGACAAGAAGGCCCGTGCCGGAGTGCGGTTCGTCATATGCGAGCGGCCGGGACGAGCCCGGTTGGTCGACCAGCCAGACCCCGCCCTCATCAACGAAACCCTGGTCACCCTGACCTGAGACGGTTGAACCGGCCGGCCAGGCGACGGTTCTCCGGGTGTCGGACAGACACCAACCGTCGCCTGGGCGCCAGCCGTCAGATCTCGCCGCGACGCTTCCGCAACCTGGTCAGGGCCTCCTCCAGGATCGCCTCACCATCCTCGTCGCTACGCCGTTCGCGCACGTAGGCGAGATGGGTCTTGTACGGTTCGTTACGAGGGGGTGCCGGCGGTTGCGCCGAGTCACGCCCGGCCGGATAGCCGCACCGTGGGCAGTCCCACGTCTCGGGTATCGAGGCCTCCTCAGCGAACGCCGGGCGCACCTCGTGCATGTTGGCGCACCAGAACGACACCCTGCGCCGCGGCGCGGACTCACCGCGCTCGGCTTCGCCCATTGGGCCGGCCCCGACCCTGCTCCCCCGGATCGCGCTCCCACCAGCCACGATGCCTCAAGCTCCTTCGACGGATCGGATTGTGACGACGACGGGGCCCCGAATGGGAGCCCCGTTAGACAATGAATTCTAGTTCGGGCCCCCGGGTACGCGAGCACCCCATGGTCGGGGTCCGGGGAGCTGCCGGGTCCGCCGGCATGACCGCCTGATCAGCCAACCTTCATCAGCAGACCCAGAGCGACAATGCAGATTGACCAGATCAGGCCGCAAAAAATGGTCAGCCGGTCGAGGTTCTTCTCGACAACCGACGATCCCGACAGTGACGAGGACATCGACCCGCCAAACATCGACGAGAGCCCTCCGCCCTTACCGCGGTGCAGCAGGATCAGGACGACGAGCGCCACGCTCGTCAGCATGAGGATGATCGACAGTGCGGTAGTCATCGTGCCGGGGCTGCCTCTCTGACGGTTCAACACAGGCTACCCCGTCCGGACGGTTCGTCAGAAGTAGGTGGCCTGTTCGTCACCGGCAAATCCCACCGGGGCGGTCACACCACACCGAGGGTGGCCACGTCGTACCCTCCGTAGGCGCGATGCACGTAGGCGTTGCGCAACCTCGCGCTGCCCACGATCATCGCCCGGTCCTCCACCACCGGCAGGTAGGTCGCGGTCTCCATCACCGACGCGTCATACCGGTGCCACAGGACGGTCGAGGTGCCCTGGTCGATGGTGGCCGCCGCCCGGTCGATTTCGTGCTCCAACTCGCTGGACTTCAGTTCGGCCAGGTTGGTGTTACCCGGTGAGTGGATGCTGCGACCGTCGGTGAGCGGGATGTAGAAAGCCGACGGTGCCGGGAAGTCCGCGGTCCAGGCAGACACAATCAGCCCGATCTGAGCGTCCTGCACTGCCTTGGGGGCACCGACATCACTGAGCAGGAAGGTGTCGGGTGGGAACCGCATGATGGTGGTCCGGATGCCCACCCGGGCCAGCGCCTTGCCGATCTCGCCGGCGGTTCGATCCCCTCTTCCGGCGTTCACCGTGGCCAGCTTGGTGGTGAAGCCATCCCGGTGACCACACCTGCTCAGTTCCTGCCGGGCGGCTGCGAGGTCCCCGTGGTTACCCGGACCGTCCGGGTAACGAACCGTCGCCGGGTAACCGGGCAGACCGCGAGGCCACAGTGAGGTGGCCAGTGCGGCCGCATAGGGACCGCCCAGCGACTCCTTGACGGTCGCCTTGTCCACCGCGTACTGCACGGCGCGGCGACAGTGCACGTTGTCGAAGGGCGGCATCGTGGTGTTCAACGCCACCAGGCGGACGTTACCGGTGGTCGGGTTGTCCGCACGCCCCTTGAGTGAGGCGCTGTCGAGCACCCGGGTCGCGGCCGCGGGTTGCAGTCCCGATCCGGTCAGGTCGGCGTCCGCGGTTCCGTCCAGGATCTGTCGGTCGCGCTCGTCGGGTGCCGTTCCGACGGTCACCTCCACCCTGTCCGGTAGCGCACTACGCACACTGTCGGTCTGCAGCGACCAGGCACGGTTCCGTCCGAACGTCACCAACGACGGGGTCGCCTTCTCGATCCGGTACGGCCCCGACGACACCGGATGGGCCCCGTACTTCACACCGGTGTCCTTGGCCACCGGTACCGGGCTGCTCGCCGGCAGCGCCATGACGTGGTCCCAGTCGGCGAACGAACGGTTCAGATGGAACACGATCGTACGATCGTCGGGGGTCTGCACGCTGCGCAGCCCGAGCTTGCCGCTGCTGTGGTCCTGGTACGGACCGCTGTAGGAGCGCCGGTGGTCATCCAGCATGGTGACCGCCCAGGTCGGTCCGCCGGTGATCTGGTCCGAAGCGAAGAGCCTTTCAATGCCGTACTTCACGTCCCGTGACGTGAGCGGCGAGCCGTCCTCGAACTTCAGGCCTGGTTTGAGGGTGTACTTCCACGTCTTCCCACCATCGGTGGAATTACCCAGCCCGGTGGCCAGGTCGGGCACCAGTTGGGTGCCGGCGTCACCGGGTGCCGGCGCATAGGTGACGAGTTGTCTGGTGTACAGCCGCATGAGGTTCCACACCCCGGTGTAGTACGACCGGGCCGGGTCCAGGCTGTCCACCGCGCCGATGACCAGCCGAAGCGTCCCGCCGCGCGTGGTGGATGGGTGACGCACCGATACCGAGCCACGGTCGAAGCCCTGTGTACCGGTCGCGGCCGCGGCACCCGACCCGGTTGCCGTGCAGGAGGCCAGGGAGGCAAGCACCACCGGGCACAGCGCGAGCATGGCCATCTTGTGGATGGGTGACATGCGGGTGTACGTCGGCTTCCTCCTCACACCGCGGGGTACGGTTAGACCCCCGCCCCGGCAGCGATCCGACAGATCTTGGCGAACTCCTCGCCGTCCAGGCTGGCACCACCGACAAGGGCACCGTCGACGTCGGGTGCGGCGAGGATACCCGCCGTGTTGGCCGCCTTGACCGAGCCGCCGTA
>DATCXL010000114.1:0-5287 GCA_036565825.1 Mycobacteriales bacterium | reverse complement strand
CGGCGAGGCCGCCACCACATCGGCCGCATCACCCGAGTCGCTCGCGGGCATCATCACAGCCCAGCTGTTCGGACCGTACTGGTAGCCCAGCTTGAACCCGCTGGCACCGGTGCCGTCCTGGCTGACGGCTGTGTAGTTGGTCGGCTGGGCGCCGGGCCCCCGGAAGGACACCCAAGCGGTGACCGTGAATGCCTGGTCCGTACGCAGCACCGGCGAGGCGGTGTTCCCGCTGCCGGACGTGCCGTCCAGGGTCAGACCGCCGTCGACCCAGCCATCACCCCACGACGTGCCACCGGTGATCGTGGCCGGGTGGTCAGCACCGGAGGAGTCGGCCGCGGTGGTGCCCGAAGTCTCGTCCAGCCGCCACTGCCCGATCAGCGCCGCCGGCGGATGCGCCAACCCGCTGATCGCCTCGTCGGGCAATACACCCTGGTAGACACCCACGTCGTCCACCGCGCCGTTCCACCAGTTACCGATGACGCTGTGCGTCTTGCCCCGCCCGATCTGCAGGGCACCGCCGGCGTTCCACGGCCCACTACGTGCCACCGTCGCCACCTTGACGCCATCGACGTAGAGGCGTATCTGGGCGGCGGTCTTGTCGTAAACCCCGACCAGATGGGACCAGGTATGCGTGGCCGGCGGGGCCGTCGCCACCGCTTGGACGTCAGTCGCCGCGGTGGTGTCGGCACTCGGGACGCTCATCACCCACCGGTCCCGCGACGGCAGGTAGCCCAGCTGGAAACCGCTGTTGACCGTGCCGTCCTGACTTACCGCCGCGTCAACGCCAAACGGCGTCGAACCATCAAGCCGGACCCAGGCCGCCACCGTGAAGCTCACGTCGGTCCGCAGCACCGGAGCCGCCGTCGCGGCCGACGCGTCGATGCCGTTCAACACCACGGCGCCGTCGATACGGCCGGCGGTCGGGGACGTACCACCGGTCAGCGCGGCGGTCCGCCCGTCACCGGCGTCGTCCGCCGCCGTGGTGCCGGTCGTCTCGTCGAACTTCCAGTGCCCGGTGGGGAACGTCACCGGCCGCACGTAGAACTGGTAGCCGTACGTCGTGCTGCTGATGTTGCCCGCCTGGTCCTTGGTCTGTACCCACAGCGTGTTGAGCAAGTCGTTGGTCGGCGTCACCGATACGGTCGCGGTGTGCGCGGTGCCGCTGGCCGCCACCGAGGTCGCCGGCGGGAAGGTCAACCCGTAGAGGTAGGAAGCCACGTCGGTGTCACCGGCGGCCGGGGTGAACGTGAACGTGCCAGCCACCCCGATCGCGCCCTTGAAGATCGGATTCTGTCCGGGCGCTGTCTCCGGGTACGCCGTCGAAGCCACGCTCGGCGGATTGGGCTTGGTGGTGTCGATGGTCAGCTCACAGAAGCCGGTAAAGGCCGACACATCGGTGCCGTCCTCGGCGCGCACCCGCCAGCCGTACACCTTCCCGTTGACGAACGCCTCGGCCGGCATCGTCATCGTGACCACGCTGCCGGAGGCCACCTTGGGGGTGACCAGCTCGCCCATCTTGCTGGTGCTGCCGAAGGCCCACCACTCGAAGCGCGCCCCGACCGGCTGGCCGGAGTCCGGGTCGGTGATCCGCGCCCGGAACGTCGGCGTCGCGGTGCCGATGACCGGCCGGCCGGCGCCGGTGATGCACGGCAGGCTCGGGTCGGTGGACATCCCGGTCGGCACGGCCGGCACCGAGTTATAGACGACCTCCAGCACCGGGTTGTTCTGGAACTTCTTCCAGGCGTACGTGTCCGTCTCGTTCAGTGCGGCCAACTCCAACGTGATGTCGGCCGCGTTGGCCGCCGCCCGGGCCGCCACCGCGTTGGTGAGGTTGGCATCGGTGAAGTCGACCCCGCCGGCCGGGCATGATGCGCTGTATCCCTTGGCCGTGGCCACCGTCACCAGCGGCGACGTGGTCGTACGCCCGGGTTGGTTGTTCCAGTCGGTGCCGGACCCGAACGCGCCGGTCTGCCACAGGCCAACCGACCGCGCGGTGCACGACCACGAGTGCGTCTCAAACGTACGGAGGGTCGCGCTGATGATGTGCTTGCTCCGCACCGTGCTCAGGTTCATCCGGAACAGCGACCGGACGGTGTTGCCCTCCTGGGCCTCAAAGCCGACCCGAGCCACATCCGTGCTGTTGAGGTAGGTCGTGGTCGGGAACTTCTTCCACACCGCCGTCCAAGCGGTCCGCGTGCCGGCGAAGGCCATGTTCGGATCAATGAACACCGGGAACCGGGTCTGCGGGTCGGTCAACAGGGTCATGTCGGGCCGCAGCACGAACCCGTCAGCATCGGTGGTGACTCGCATCGCCCGGACGCGGGCAGCGGTCGCCGGCCCGGTCAGCTTGTCCCGCGTGGACATGGCCTCACCGCTGGAGTCCCACATCGACGGCGTACCGGCCCGGAAGACCTCGGTACCCGCGCTGTCCACCGCCGAGACGTTGCCCGCGGCGTCGGTCCGCGTGGTGAGCCCGGTGAGCTTGGTGGTCAGGTGGACCGTCGCCACCTTCGGGTTGAGCGCCGCCCGCGCGTTCTTGACCACGAGCACCTCGGAGAAGCCAAGGGTGCCAGCCGTGACGACCAGGTCGACGTCGGGCAGCACGTTGCCATACGTCGCGGTGCTGCCGTCGAGCACCGGCGCGGGAAGTGCCCCGGGCCAGCCCATGGCCCAGTCCTTGCCCTGCCATGCGACCTGCACCAGAGGCGTGCTGCCGCCGCCGGACAGCACCGTGGTCAGCGGGGTGGCCATCGGACGGATCTGGCCATCACGGCCGACCTTCAGCGTCGTGTCGACCGGCACCCAGGCCGTACCCCGGCGCACCCGGACCGGCAGTACACTCTCGCGCGACGTGAACGTGCCGTCCGGGTTCGCGAACAACTCGCCCGTCTCGGTACGTGCCGCGACCGCCTCCACCTGCCGGCCGCTCTTGCGTGCCAGTACCAGGGCCTCCGCCGTCGTCGACGCGACCGGCGGTGCACCCGTGGGCGGTGTGGCACCGGGTGCGGCCGCGGCCGCACCGACACCCACGTCCATCGGCACTATGGCGGTTGCAGCGAGCATCGCGAGCAGGACCAGCCACGACCGTCGACCCATCGGTCCTCCTATAGAAGGGACGTCGTCCGCGACCCGCGGACCGTCCAGATCGGATTTGCCAGCGCACTACCCGGCGCACTCGGCACGCCAGGCGGCCTAGGCGCGCTGATGGGAGCATGGCCGGCCGAGTCCTCGGTTGGCCCGGCCGCGGTGGAGGTTGCCGGCAAGTTGCCGGTTGTACCGGTCGATCGAGGCCGCTACGAGTGCGCGGTACGCGGATCGCTGTCCAGCTGGGCGAGCTTCAACTCCCGCCGGCAGTCGGGGTCGCTGTCGGGAGCCGGCCCGTGGCAGAACGAATCGCCCCCGGTCGTAAACCAGGAGATCCCGACGAAGTTGTTGGCCAGCGCGGTGTCGTACGCGTCCTGCATGGCGTTCGGACCCCTGGTCAGATCCGGCGTCACCAAGTCAGACTTGATGCCCTGTTCGCCGATGGCCCAGGGTCGGCCGGCGATCGGCATGCCGAGCGCGGTCCACCGGTTCTTCACGATGCTTAACGTCGTCGAGAACAGCTGCCAGTTATCGGTGTTGAACAGCGGGATGTACGAGTCGACGGCCAGGATGTCGATGACCCGGTCGGCGCCGGTGTACCAGTCGCTGACGGTACCGGTGCTGGTGCCCTTCCAGTCCGGCTCCCACCAGGCCGGGTTGCGGCCGGCGGCAGTGCCGAACGTGAATGGCGCCTGGAACGTCGGCTCGGTCCACGCCACATTCGTCACGCCCATCGCGTCGCAGGTGTGCACGGTGGTGCGGAACAGCGCCCGGTAGGCGGCCGCCTGGCTCGCGGTGGACAGGTTCTCCTCGGGCTCGTGGTAGATCGTCGCCCAGATCGGGTGCGGCGCGAACGCCTTGAGGTCGGTGCAGACCGTGTCGATCGCGGTCTGCGGCACGGTGCTCACGGTGTACGGGGCGAGCTTCCACGACGCCCACGGCACCTGGTTGTTCACGATTGCGGTGGCGACGTCGGCCTTCGGTACGCCCCAGTTCCCACCGTTGTACACCCGGTGCAGCGCGAGCGGCAGCGGCATGTGCGCCTCGACGCCCAGGTACCCGGTGACGTCGTTGAGACCGAGCCGGACCTTGCCGACGCCGGGGTCGCCGGGGAAGCGCGGTGCCTGGTGGGTCACGGTGAGAACCAGCCGGGGCACCGGTTTGCCGACCGTGTTCTCCTTGGTCTGGAAGTTCATCGCGACCGGGTACGAGTTCGGCGGCGACCACAGTGCGAACGCGACCGTACCGTTGCCGGTCACCGCTCCCGCGGCGAGCACGAATGGGGAGTCCTGGCCGAACGCGTGCTGCGACTGGGATGCGACGGTCGCCCCGAGCGTGGGCCGGCTGTTCCAGGTGACCGTCGACTCAGCCCAGGTCGCCGGCACGGTGGCCAGGTTCACGAGCTTGCTGCCGGTGGCATCGCCCTTGTCGTTGAGAAGCACCGTCGCTCCGGTCACCATGTCGCCCGCGACCAGCCCGGTCACCGTGAACGAGACCAGGCACTCCCGGCGGGCACCGACATCGTCGTTGACGAAGCAGCTGGTCGGGGCGGCGGTGCCCTCGGTAGTGGTGGGCGCCGCCTCGGATACGTACGCGTCCGCGATGGCTGTGAAAGTGAGCGTGGTGGCGGCATCGGCCGACACGGCCCGGACCGGGACCATTACGGCGACGGTGGCCAGTGCGCCGGCCGCAAGGGGGATCAACCACGTGCGTCTGCGTATCGATTTCATGCGAGCCTTCCCTCTCGTTGGCACCCGCCGAGGTGCGTCCGTCGTCGCAGTGCGTCGGAGCATGAGCAAAGGGCACGCGCGGAAGCCTCACAAGACTCTGCGACCGGCATTAATGAAGTGCCGCTCGTGCCGCTACCGGCCTTAACGCCGGTCCGGCGGCTGAACTCAGGCCCGGAGGCCGGCGTATTCACCGATGTCACCGCGCTGCCCCGCCCTCTCGTAACATGAGGACGCCACCGCGGGCAAAGGAAGGGTCATGTCTGCTGCATCGAGTGAGGGCAAGCTCGCAGGCCTGTTACGCCGGCACCGTCGGGCGGCCGGCTTCACCCAGAGCGAGCTCGCCACGCGATCCTGGCTGAGCGTGAGGATGATCCGGAACCTGGAGAGCGGCCACACCCGGCACCCGCACCGCGAATCCGTACGGCTGCTCGCCCTGGCCCTCGCGCTCGACCACGACGAAGAGGAGCGGCTGC
>DATCXL010000107.1:0-9432 GCA_036565825.1 Mycobacteriales bacterium | reverse complement strand
ACCGGATGGCGGCGCTGCGGGCCGCGCTCGACCTCCAGGAGACCGGGCTGAACTGCACCCACGACGACATCGCGACCTGCCCGAACTACCGGGCCCACCTCGAAGAGCTGGTGGCAAGGTCGTGAAGCTAGGGCGGGGGCGCGGTTGTCGAGGCCGTTTCGGCGCGAGCGGGAGCGTAGGTGCCGGAACTGGCGACATGCGTGCTGGAGAGGTAGGGACATGCGCGGGATCCCGCCGGGCCTCCAGTGGCCCTTGACAACTGTCTGACTCCCCTAACTTCACGGCCTTGTGGCTAGGCCCTGACGGATGTACCCCCTTCGCGTGGCGTCCACCTCAGCGCACACGATGACGTCGTTCCTCACCGAGATGCGTACCCAGAAGTCGTTCTCACAATGGGGGCAGACGGCGTAGCCGTCCTCATCTAGGTCACCACCGGTCGGTCGGTGCGTGGGTGTGCGGACACCCTTGCCCTCCCACACCAACGTGCCCCCCAACCGGTAGGTCGTCAGATCCCGCAGGCCGAACCGGAACTTGGTGTCCACCTCGGACTGTCTGCCGCACCTCGGGCAACGAAGCGTCACCAGCAGGTGGTTGTAGATACTCACGGCAGTACCCTCCGGATCGGAATCGAGGGGTCCTGCAACGTCACCGAAACCTTCCTCGCCACCGCCCCCACTGCCCTGTCCACCGACAGGAGCGCCTACAGGATAACAGGAGCCCCGCCCAAAAGGGCTGTTTCCGCTCCCCAGACTGCCGGCCCCGATCGCAACATGTCACGCGTTACTGCAACTACAACCGATCACACCAGGGACAGGAATTAGATTGAGATCTCCTCATCTGGCGAAAAGAGTGCATTATAGATCGTCGGGTGCTTGACATTCGGAAGATTGATCTCTACATGGGTCGCCAATTGGGCATTGGACATCATCCGCAAGCCGTAACGCAGCAGAATACGGAATACATTCTTCTCGAGACCGGACGAACAGTCCTTCTCCCTAGCGATGAGTTCCGACGTGCCATTCCCACAGGCCCTTTCGAACATCGCATAAGGGCCAACCATCGAAACGCGAAGAAATAGCCCATTTTCCGACTCAATTACGTACCTAAAACAGACATCACAATTGAGATCAGTATCGTCGACCACCCTCGCTTCGGACATTATGTCATTGACAAGCTGGCGATGAGGTTCTTGACGGAAGGCAGCCAACGCAAAAGCTCTACGCGGCTTACCCAGATCTTCATACGCGTGCTGCACGCGTCGCAGCAACTCGCCCTGCTCCCCCCAGGACCAAGGCGAGTTGCCGCGCGGACGTCTACTTCTCATCAAGCCCGATCAGAAGTACTCGAAGCCAGCCGGGTGTGCATGTGTTCTTCCAGTGTCCGTCAGTCCGTGGCCAGGCTTGACAGGATGAGATCCAGGAGTTCGTTCGCCTCGCTCAGCACACGTTCGGCCGCGTCATCGTCATACAGCGCGACCGAACCCTCGATCGCTGGATACAGCTCGACGAAGATGGCCGCGACCCGCTTGGGGATGACGTTCTCCGCCCGATACGTCGAGGCGACAGCCACGATGACCTCTCTCAACTTGCCTAGCGCATGGTCATCGATCCCGTCACCCATCCGCACCGGGACGGTGAACCCCTCCACGGCGTCGGCGAGCTTCTCAACCAGAGCCTCACCACCGTCAGTCGGCACGACGACGTCCTCCTAGGGCAGTAGTCTGACGGCCGCAGCCGGCACCGAGCCTTCGATGAGCACCTCCGCCGAGGCACGAGCGTAGTTCTGCGCGATCGGATTGCCGGGGAGGTGCATCAGCCGACCGGCTTCCGTGCTCAGGTCAAGTACCTTACCTCCGACGAGGTCGAGGTCGATGCTCACGATTCGGTTACTGGTCTTGGCAGCCCACTTCTGGGCGACAGACAGATCCCTGGTCGTCGAGATGTACTGAGTCGAGAGGCGCGATCCACTGCGGACATGCGCAGCTGGTTTGTAGGTCGCGGAGGGGTTCTTCGCAACCAGACCCGCCACCGGATCTTCATCATTGCGAATCACCCGGTAGACGGTGTTCTCCGCGACCTTCTCGGCCTGGGCTTCGGCCTCACCGGTAGCGGCAGCCTCGGCGCGGGCCTCAGCAGCCCGTGCCTGCGCCTGGGCAGCGGCCTTGCGGGCCGCTGCGGCCTGCGCGGCGGCCTTGTCCACATCAGCGGCGGCATGGTCGGCGGTCTTGGCACCGGCCACCAGATCCTGACCAGCATGCTCGGCCCGCACCGCGGTGCGGGCGCCCTTGACCACGTCCTCGGCGGCCTCGGCACCCTCGATGGCGTACTTCGCGCCCTTGACCGCGTACCGCGACGCCAGGGCCGCGTCCCCGATCACCGGGATCGCCCCGGCGAACGACAGGCCCGCGTCGAGGTAGTCGCCTTCGGCGGCGTACCACACCCCGTTCGCCACGTCGGCGACCGCACCGACCACCGGGATCATCCCGGCCGCGTCCAACGCCATGTGACCGATGTCCGACAACGACAGGCCGAACAGGTGCCCGTCCAACTCGATCGCCGAGATCGGGTTCCCCGCCCCGAATGCGTACCGGTTGTTGGTGAACGGGTCGGCCGCCAGGCCCATGTCACCCAGGGCACCGTTGAACAGGTCCCGGGTCAGGAACCGGTTCGACCCCGGGTCGTAGTTACGGAACCCCATGTCATAGGTGCCGGTCGCCGCGTCGAACCGGGCGGCGTTGAACCGGTAGGAGTTGTACGGATCGGTGCCAGAACCGGTCGCGCTGTCCGCGCCGGTCGCCTCCGAGGCCTCCGGGGAACCGTAGGCGGTGTAGCCGTAGGTGGACTTGGTGTCTCCGTTGGCGTCTGTGACCGCGTCCACGTCGGAGTGGGCGTTGTAGGTGTAGTAGGTGGGCTCGGTGGACCCGTCGGTCTTGTGGATGATCTGGGCGATCCGCTCACCCCATGGGGAGTACTGGTAGGACTTGGTCAGCGTCCCGTTGACCGTCTCCGACACCAGTGCGTTCGACACCGCCAGGTACCCGAACACCGTCGTCTTCTGGTTCGCCCCACCCGAGTCGGTGGTCTGCGACGCGGTCCGGTCGAACGGGTCGTAGGTGTAGTCGGTGGTGGTGAACCCAGCCCCTGTCTTCTTCTTCTCTGACGCGATGTGGTCGAACCCGTCGTAGGTGTACCTGGCGACCAGATTCCCGGCCGTGGTGACGGTGTCCAACCGGCCGAACGGGTCGTAGTTGTACGCCGAGGTGATCCCCGCAGTCACCGCGGTCTGCAACCGGTTCCGGTCGTAGGACGACGTGGTCGTCGACCCGCCCACGGTCTGGGAGATCGTGTTGTCGTTCGCGTCGTAGACGTAGGACTCAGAACCAACCGTCGACCCCGACCCGTCCTTCTTCGTCCGGGTCGCGACCCGGTCCCGCGGGTCATAGGTCGCCGTCGCGGTCCGGTCCACGTACGCCGCGTGGTTGTCGGCGTTCTGCAGGTGGGAGATGTCGGAGGTCTGGTTCCCGTTCGGGTCGTAGTCGTAGGTGTGCTCGGCCACGACCGTGACACCGTTGGACTTCTTCTCGACCTGGTGCCGCAACGACCCGTCCAGGAAGTACGTCGCGTTGACCGTGTTCCCGTTCGGCTTGGTCTCCGACAACACCTGCCCGGAGACCGTGTACGCATACGTCGACGTCTTCGGGTTCGGATCACTGGCCGACTCGGCGTTGGTCACGCTCGCCAGCAGGCCACGCACGTCGTAGCCGAACGTGGCCGTCGCCGCATCATGCGTGCGTGTGAGCGTGTCACCGTTGGGGTCGTAGCCGAACGTCGTGGTGTGCTTGACGATTCCGGCGAGCTTCTCCTCCACCTTGGCGACCTGGTTCAGCCCGTCATAGGTGACCGCGTAGGTGTCGATCAACGCGTTCGGGCTGGAGTCGGTGACCTGGGTCTGGTTCCCGTTCGGGTCGTAGGCGAAGGAGAACGACGTGTCCTCGTTGTCCACGTCACCGGAGTTGTCGCGGACCAGTTTCACCGCGTCGGCGGCCACGACACCGTTGGCGTTGTCGGTCAGCGACACCTTCTGCCCGCTGCCGTTCACGGTGAACGGATACGACCCGAGGCTCACCCACGTACCCTCGCCCGTGGTCTGGTTGACCGGCACCGTGGTGGACCCGGTCGTGGTGGTCACCGTGTACGGGGCGTTCGTCGCCGATGCCGACGGATACTTGACGAACACCTGGTACGTGCCGTCCTGGGGGATGGTCAGGTTCCAGGTGAACGAGTTCGCCCCGGTGCCCGTGTCGTGCGTCTGGTAGTCGAACCCCTGGAATCCGGCCGCAGCCGAGCTGGCCGGCCAGGTGCCGACCGCGGACACGTTCTGCGCGTCGGTGTTGTCCACCAGCACCACGTGCGCGCCGACCGGCACCCCGTTGTCGGTGCGGGACTTCAACTTCCCGTCGGGGTAGTAGTCCCAGGACATGGTCCGCGCCGAGGACCCACCCGCCGACGTGAGGGTGCGGGCGGTCTGCTGACCGACGGTGTTGTAGTCGTACGTGGCGGTGATGTCCCACGGATCGACCGAGGACTTGGTCCAGCCGTTGTCGAAGTAGGTGTAGGTGGAGTCGTTGCGGACGGTCTGCCCGGCCGACGGCGGGGAACTCACCCTCGCCACCCGCCCGACCGCGTCGTAGCTGTACGTCGTGGCGTCGGCGGTGTTGTACCGGGAGTCGTTCGGGTCGAACGGGGTGAGCTGGGAGGCCACCCGGTTCAGCGCGTCGTAGGTGGTCTGGGCGGTGAAGTCGGTGGTCACCCCGGTCGTGGCCACGCCCCGTGGGGTTTCCACCTTCGTCTGGTTGCCGACCTGGTCGTAGGTGTACCTCGTCGTGTTGTGGACCGTCGCGCCGGCGTCGTCCTTGAAGGGCACCTGGACCTGGGATGTCATCCCCCGCTCGTCCAGCGTGATCAGCGTGGTGTTGCCGCTCTCGTCCGTGGTGGACACCACGTTGCCGTCCCGGTCGTAGCCGACCGACTTCACGTTGCCGGCCGCGTCGGTGACCGTCTTCGTGCGGTGGTCCAGGTCGTAGGTGTACTTCGCGGTGTAGTCGGTGGTGTCCGCGGTGGCGTTCCTGTTCGCGTCCACCTCGGTGGTCATGTTCCCGACGTCGTCGTAGTCGTAGGTGACCCTGTGCCCGGCGGCGTCGGTGACGGTGGTGAGCTCGTAGATGGGGTCGTAGGTGTAGTGGGTGGTGAAGTCGTCCGGGTCGGCGGTGGTCAGCGTGCCGTCGGGTTGGGTCTGCGACAGCAGGTTGCCGACCTGGTCGTAGGTGAACGTGGCGGTGCGGTCCGGCCCGGTCGGGGTGTCCTTCGGCGCGGACGTGGACGTGGTCTGGTCGTCGGCGTCGTAGACCGCCGTGGTGACCGCCCCGTTCGCCGCCGTCGACGTCGTGACGTTGTCGTTCGCGTCATAGATCGGGGCGGGGGCGGTGATGAACACTCCCGCGGCCTGGTCCTTGGGCACGGTCTGGGCCAGCGGCCGGCCGAACACGTCGTAGTCCTGGGTGGTGTCGTGCCCGAGCGCGTCGGTGACCGTGGTGACCTGCCCGCGCACGTCGTACACGAACGACGAGGAGTTGTTCAGCGCGTCGGTGATGGTCCGCGGGTAGCCGTTCGCGTCGTGGTCGGTGTAGTGAGTGGAGTTGCCGTTCGCGTCGGTCGCGGTGACCAACTGGCCGACGCCGTCGTAGACGTAGTGGGTGGTGAAGTCGTCGGGAATCGTCGGGGTGGCCGTACCAGCGGGGTCGGTCACCGTGACCACGTTGTGCTGGGTGTCGTAGCCGAAGGCCCACTCCCGCCCCTCCGGGCTGGTCTTGGTGGCCAGGTCGGCGGTGTGCCCACTGTCGAACGTCTGGTAGGTGTACGTCGATGCCGCGGTGGCGTCGTTGTTGGCCTGCGCGTCGGTCATCGACTGCGGCAGGCCGGTGGCCGGGTCGTACACCCAGGTGGTGACCGCACCGTTCGCCTCGGTGAGCCGATCGACGTTGTTGTCGGCGTCGAAGTGCACCTGCGTGACGTGCCCGGCGGCGTCCACGACCTGCTCGGGCCGACCGAAACCGTCCGTCAGGTACGTGGTGTCGTGCGAGGCCGCGTCGGTCACCAGCGTCTGGATCTGCGACCCGGCAGTGCCGTCGGGGTCGGCGTAGGTGAACGTCGTGGGCTGACCCAGTCGGTCGGTGGCCGTCTTCGCCCACCAGTGGAACGCCGGGTCATCATCGGGCAGGCTGTAGTAGTCCAACGCGGTCGAATGCCCACGCGGGTCGGTGACCGACACCAGCTTGACGTTCTTGTTGCCCTGGGTCGCGTCGTAGCCGAACCGGAACGTCTTGGCCGCCGGGTCCCCGGCGCCGTCGACCATCTCGGCCATCAGGCCGTTGTCCGAATAGGTGAACGTCACCGTCCGCCCGGAGATGTCGGTGATCGATCTGACCTGGTCAATGATGAACGGGTTGGTCAGGTTCGTGTCGGGCACCTCGGCGCCGGTGTCGTCGATGAACGTGTAGTCGTCGCCCTTGGCGTAGTAGTCCAGGGTCAACGTCTGCCGGCCCGACGGGTCGGTCAGGTACTTCAGGAACTTGATCGGCTTGTTGTTCGACTTCCGCGACTCGTAGGTGAACAACAGTTCGTTGCCGTTGGCGTCCGCCACCGCGGACTGGTAGCCGTCGGAGTCGAAGTAGAAGACGGTGTGGTCCGGCGCGGTCATCGACCACGCCCGCGACGGATCCGTACTCCCTGTCTTCTGTAGATACAGGTGCACCCCGGCCGGATGGTCGTAGTCCCACAGCGACTCGTCGGTCGACCCGTGCTTGTCCAGCGTGAACTCGTGCGACGTGCCGTCCCCGTCGGTGAGCGTGACCGTGGTCGGCCAGTCCTGCCCCGGCGGGTGGAAGTCCAGCGGTGACCCCAACCGCATCACGCTGGAGGCCGACAACGACCACCCGAAGCCCATGGACGACGCGGAGGTGTCCTGCGAGTTGTAGGTGATCCGCACGAACGACGCCACACCACGCGACGGATTGGAGAACGCGTTGTAGGACCACACCAGGTTCCCGGCGGACAGGTTGTCCGCCACACTGCCGCCGGCACCGGTCGGCACACCGGCGTACTGGTAGAACTTCTCCAGGCCCAACTGGTCGGAGGACGGATCCTCCACCGACACGTTCTGTGCCAGCCCCGGAATGCCGTCCGACGCCGACAGGAACACACCGGTCGAGGTGTTCTTCAGGTCCCAGGTCAGCACGTACTGCTCGCGCTTGTTCCCCGCGGCGGACTGGATCGGTGTCTTCACGGTCGCGTTCACGGTCACCGTGCCGCCGGCCGGTAGGTCCGCCGCCAACGGCGTGTCCACCTGGTTCCCGGGATTCGTGACGTCCGTGCCGTCGGGCAACGTCCAGTGGTACGACAATGCCCGGTTGGTCGCCGACCACGTGCCCGACGTCGTGTTCGTCAGGGTCACCGGAATCGTGTACTGGTCACCTGGGATCATTCGGGACGGCGTCGACGGCGCGAAGTAGGTGTCCGCGGCGGTCGGCTCGGTGTAGGTGACCACCAACTCCGGGTGTAGTTGCGGTTCGGTGCCTTCGGAGGACACGAAGATGGACCGCTCGGACACGCCCGCCTCATCGGCGAGTTTGACCACGGCACCGTGGTTGCTGGCCGGGTTGGACACCCAGCCCTGGGTCATGGCGGTGGCATCCCAGTCCAACCGGTGTGGGTCGTTTGTCAACCCGGACACCGACCCGGACACGGCCGCGGTGAAGTCCCCGCCCGGACTGGTCCACGCGGTGCCCGACGACGCGGCGTCCCAGGTGGCGGTGGTCTGGTCGAAGTCCCGGGTCAGCGCATGCAGGTCATAAGTCCCCCCCGAGCCGATGGTGGTGAACTGCCACATGTGCAGCGTCGCGTCGAGCACGTGCGCGTTGGTGGGCAGCGCGGACACGTCGGGGAAGCCCAGCAGCGCCCGGGTGGTACCGAACGTGCCGCTGTTGTCCCCGACCATCATCCACGGCTGGCCGGTCAACGAGTTCTCGTTGCTGGTCGGCTGGGCGCTGGAGATGGTGGTGTCCGGTTCGGCGCCCTGGAAGATACGCACCACCCGGCCGGCCTTGGGTAACCGCACCAGTTGGGTCGGCCCGGGGATCACCTGCCCATCCCGGGTCTTCACCGCGATCATGTAGTAGTAGGCGTTCCCGGCCGGATCGGGCGAGTCGGCCGGCGTGGGGGTGGCAGTGGTGTCGGTGTAGGCCAGTGAGCCGGGGTCCACCGGCGCGACCAGGGTGGACGACTGCGGGGTGAACGTCTGGAACACGCTGCGGTGCACCTGGTACTCGACGATGTCGTCGGCCGTGCCGGAGCCGGGGTCCTGGTACGCCGACCAGTGCAGTTCCGCACCGGTCGCGTGGATCACCGAGGGTGCGGCCAGCACCGCCGACGGGCGGCCGTAGGTGAGGACCAGTTCCGGGGCGTTGACGGTCTCGCCGTTGTAGGCGAACTCCGACGCCTCGTAGCGCGGGCCGCCCAGGTTCAGTGTGGACTCGTCCGCGGTCTTCAGCACGAACCCGTCGTTCGGCGCCGCACCGTCCAGCCAGGACTGCACGATGTTGCGCACCGGGAACGTGTGCCACACGTTGGACTGGTTCGCCGGCCGGACCACCGAACCGCCCCTGGTCCACCGGACCGCGTCGGCGATCACCGCCGCGGACGAGCCGACGTCGTGCAGCGTGACCTTCGATGTGGTGCCGGACACGAACGGGTGCGTGCCCAGCGACCCCCACACACCCACGTTCGTGCCGCCGGCGGTCTGGTCCAGCGTCACGTTCGACGTGCCGGTCCCCACCACCGTGTAGGGCGCGGCGGTGGACCGGTCTCCGGCGGTCACATAGTGCGCCTCGACCCGGTAGTTCCCGTCCTCGGTCAACCGCGGCACCCAGGTGTAGGAGTCACCGGTGGTCGCGTCGTTGTTGAAGGCGTAGTCCCGGTTGACCGCCAGTGCGGTCAACGCGGTGTTCCCCGAGTACGGCCAGGACCCGGTGTGCGACGTGCCGGCGTCCCCGTCGTCCACGGTGACCTGGTTCGCGCCCAGTTGGCCAACGTCGGCGTTCGCGGAGTTCCAGGTGACCGTGGACTCGTCCCAGGCGGCCGTCACCTGGTGCGCCTCGATGGTCTGGGTCGTCTCCGCGCCGAAGTCCTGGTCGTAGTAGACGCGCAGGTCGGCCGAGTCCAGGTTCGTGCCGGCCGGGACCCCGGTCAGCGGGAACCTCAACATCGCGCGGCCGGCGCCGGTGGATGTGGTGCCCACCGACAGCCGCCAGTTCCCGTCGAAGTTGGTCGTCGGCGAGTCGGCCAGGATCATCGCGTCCTGTGACTCGGTCGGGGTCGG
>DATCXL010000067.1:0-4555 GCA_036565825.1 Mycobacteriales bacterium | reverse complement strand
ACGCCGCGGCGAGCGCCCGGGCCCGCTCCTGCGTGTCCGCACGCTCCGACCGGGCGCCGCTGCTGGGCAGCATCGCCGCCTGCGAGGCCAGTCACGAGGTGCTGCTCCGTTGAGCCGAAGGATGCGCCCAGCCAGGTCGGGTAACCGCCGGTCAAGGTCGGCGCCGCAGGTATGTCCGCTCGTCGCGAGAGAGCCGGTGCGGCGGACCCGCACCGCCAATCCAGGTGGCCCGGACGTCAACACGAGGACGGTGGCATGAGTGCCGATTCCACCCTGCGCGGACTGCTGGTCGCGCTGGCCGCCGAACACGCCGTGATCTGGGGTTACGGCCTGGTCGGCGGACAGATCGGTGGCGCGCTGCGCGACCAGGTGCGGCAGGCCGAACTGGCCCACCGGGTTCGCCGGGACACCACCGTGGCCGCGATCCGCGACCGGGGCGGGCACCCGGTGGACTCACACGCGACCTACCACACCCCCTTTCCGGTGACCGACGAACACTCCGCCCTACGCCTGGCCGTGCATCTGGAACAGGGCGCGGCGCAGGCGTGGCACTACCTGCTCGGCGCCACCACGGAGAAGCCGGTGCGATCCACCGCGGTCAGCGCCCTTTCTGACTCCGCGGTGCGCGCCACCGGGTGGCGTGTCAGACTCGGCCCCGCCGACGCGGCAGTGGCCTTCCCGGGAGCGACAAAATGAACGGACGCGAGATACGACTGGCTTCCCGCCCGCACGGGGAACCCGACGAGTCGAACTTCACTGTGGTCGACGTCGAGGTGCCAGAACCCGGCCCGGGTCAGGTACTGGTGCGCAACCTGTGGATGTCGGTCGACCCGTACATGCGTGGTCGGATGAATGACGTGAAGTCCTACGTGCCACCGTTCCAGGTCGGCGTCGCACTGGACGGCGGTGCGGTCGGCGAGGTGATCGCATCCCGGGTCACCGACGTTCCGGTTGGCACGTATCTGCTGCACGGACTTGGCTGGCGGGATCACGCCGTACTGGAGCCGGCCGGCGCCCGACGGATCGACCCGACCGTCGCGCCGTTACCGGCCTACCTGGGCGTCCTGGGTATGCCCGGTCTGACCGCCTACGCCGGCCTGGTGGAGGTGGCCGCGCTGCGTGACGGTGACGTGGTGTTCGTGTCCGGTGCGGCCGGGGCGGTCGGCGGCACTGTCGGACAGATAGCCAGGCTTCGCGGGCACCGGGTTGTCGGCAGTGCCGGGTCGGCGGAGAAGGTGGCCTACCTGCGTGACGAACTCGGCTTCGACGAGGCGTTCTGCTATCGGGACGGTCCGGTGTCCGACCTGCTGCGCGCGGCCGCCCCGAAGGGCATCGACGTCTACTTCGACAACGTCGGCGGGGACCATCTGGAGGCCGCGATCGGTTCCCTGCGGATGCACGGCCGGGTGGCGGTGTGCGGGATGATCTCGCAGTACAACGCCACCGAGCCACCGCCGGGACCGCGAAACCTGGCGATGCTGATCGGTAAGCGGCTGACCCTGCGGGGTTTCCTGGTCAGTGACCACGCCCACCTGCGCGCGGAGTTCGAACGTGAGGTCGGCGGTTGGTATGCCGAGGGCCGGTTGCGGGCGGCCGAGACCGTGGTGGAGGGCCTGGAACAGGCCCCCGGCGCGTTCGTCGGCCTGCTGCGCGGGGCGAACACGGGCAAGATGCTGGTCCGACTCGGCTGATCCGAACCGCTGCGGGACACCCGGTCCGCCGATCAGTCACCGGGCGTGGATGGCGCTGGTGGTGCGCCGATGGTCCGGTCCGATCAGCGGACTCCGAATGCGCGCGGGTCTTCGGCCGCGATGATCTGCCGGCCCAGGGGGAACAACGACACCGCCACCAGTTTGAAGTTGGCCAGTCCGAGCGGGATGCCGATGATGGTCAGACACTGTGCGATGCCGGTGGTGATGTGTCCGAGTGCCAACCACCATCCGGCGAACACGAACCAGAGGATGTTGCCGACGGTGGAGGTAGACCCGGCACCGGGTCTACGCACCAGCACCCGGCCGAACGGCCACAGGGTGAAGTTGGCGATTCGGAACGCGGCCACACCAAACGGAATCGTCACGATCAGCAGGAAACAGACCGCGCCGACCGCAAGGTAGGCCAGCGCCAGCCACAGCCCGGCGAACACCAGCCAGATGACGTTGAGGATAAGGTTCACCAGGCCACGGTGACACGCCAGCCGGATCGGCGAAACTCAGGACCGCCAGTCGTCCACCACCGACAGCACCTCGGACAGCCGCCGGACGACCGCGTCGGGGACCCCGTCGACAACGCCACGCTGGTGTGCCGGGATATCACTGTGCGGCACGTGGATGGCCCGCATCCCGACCGAGGTGGCCCCGTGTACGTCGTCGTAAAGCCGGTCGCCGACGAACACCGCCCGGGCCGGGTCAGGCACCCCGACGGCGGCGAGCACCGCGCGGAACGCCGCCGGATGCGGCTTTGTCCACGGAATCTCCGAGCTGTACACCGAGCCGTCGATCAGGTCGAGCACGCCGTCGCGGGTGAGCCACCGCTCGTGCGAGGCCCGTGACCACAGCGTGTTGGAAAGCACCCCGATCCGGATACCGCGCTGGCGCAGTGCCCGGAACAGGCCTGGTACCTCCGGGTCGGTGAACGTGTGCGGCTCCCAGGCCGTGTAGTACGCCTCCAGCGCCGGCTCATGCCACCGGACCCCGGCCGTGTCGAGGATCCACTCCAGCGTGCTGCTCTCGTGGTGGTCCCGGGAGCGTCGCCATGCCTCGTCCTCGGCCGCGACCAGCCGGGTGGTCACGGCGTCGAGGTCACCGTTGATCTCGTCCAACCGGCCGAGGTAGGTGCGCCACACCAGGCGCGCGTCGACGGTGTGCCACGGCGTCAGCGTCCCGCCCCAGTCGAAAATGACCGCATCAATCGTCACGACACTACTGAGTACCAAATCAAGCCTTGATCGGACAGGGATTATCCGTCAGTTACCCCGATTGGCATACGTCTGTCGTGAAGCGCCAGTGAGTGATCCCTCGCTGCCTCCGTCCCACCCCGGAGGCCACCTGTGGTCGAGCGCCAAACCGGCACGACCAGGCGGTCCCGACCGTTGACGTGACACTCAGTTACGGGCATCACCGGAACTGGTGGACCGCATGATCCGGGCACTGGACAGGTCCACCCGGGCAGCGTTCTCCGCTGCCACGTGAACACGGCCAGCGCAAGAACAGCGGCGTTCCATGCATACCTCGGGTGCGGGTAATTTCACTCAGGTAACTACGTCGATGGTCCGGTCGCCGGTCCGTTCGGTGACAAGGCCGGCGGCACGGGCGACGCGCAGTACGCCGGCAAGATTCCGCGGGCTCCGTGGCGCCGACACCAGGGCACGGGCCAGCCGACCCTTGGTGGCCTTGTTGTGGTGGGATACCACCGCGCGGGTGCCGTCCGTGCGTTCGGTCACCACCCGCACCGCAACCGCACCAGGCACCCGGGCCAGCGCCGCATAGCTGACTGACCGCAGGTCGACCACCAACTCGTCACATCCGGTGGCCAGCACCGGTTCGGCCACCGGCCGCCACAGCGGGGCAAGCCGTCCCACTCCGGGCAGGATGGTCCCACCGGAGAGGCGATACCCGGGAATCGGGTCGGTCGGCCGGACCAGTCCGAACAGGGCCGAGGCCACCACCAGTGAGGCATCGGCCCGGCCGCGGGCTGCCGGTCGAAGCGACGAATAATCCAGAGCGTCGTAGAGCACCCCGGTGTACCGGTGCAGCGCCGGCAGGGTCGGAGAACCACGCAGCGCCGCGTTCAACGCCAGTTCGGCGTCCTGTCGGTCGGACAGGCCCAGGGTGGCCCGGGCAGCGGTTGGATCGCCGGCCAGGTTGACGAGTGCCGCCACCAGCCGGGCTCGCACCCAGGTGAGCGCGGGAAACGACAGGCTGTCCAGGTCCAGCGGTGGGCCGTCACCGCCGTGCTGTTTGGACTCCGACGGGGGCAGCAGTACCAGCACGGGCGAGACTGTACGGAGCGCGTGGACATTACCGGAAACCGGCGCTGGTACCGGATGGACGGTCGATGCGGGAGGGCGGGGCATGGGTCTGCCGGGCGAGATGGCGGCGGCGTACATCACCGGACTGGGTCCACCGGAGGTCATCCGGTTCGGTCGGCTGCCGATGCCGACAGTGGGGCCGACCGACGTGCTGGTCCGGGTCGAGACCGTGGCGGTGAACCCGGTCGACACGTTCATACGGTCTGGCGCCTACCAGACACCGACCCCGTTCCCGTTCGTGATCGGCCGTGACCTGGTCGGCTCGGTGGTCACCGCCGACGTCGGTACGACCGGCTTCACTCCGGGTACGCGGGTGTGGGCGAACAGCCTGGGCCACGGTGGCCGGCAGGGCCCCTCCGCCGAGTACGCGGTGGTGGCCGCCGACCGGCTGTACCGACTGCCTGACGGGGTCGACCCGGTGGTTGCGGTGGCCTGTCTGCACCCGGCCGCCACCGCCCACCTTGGGTTGTTCGAACATGCCGGGCTGCGCGCCGGGCAGACCGTGTACGTCGGTGGGGGCGCCGGCAA
>DATCXL010000061.1:0-3489 GCA_036565825.1 Mycobacteriales bacterium | reverse complement strand
CCGTAGGCGGCCTGCGTTGGGCCTGGGCGGCGTTGGACTCGGCGTGCGGTCAACCCCTTTTGCACCTTTGATCTGAACCACCCCATCGGTCCAGGGAAAGTGATCCCGGCAGCACAGAAGGGATTCGCCAATGCTTGACCTAAGCCGCGCCGTCTGGCGCAAGAGCACACGCAGCGGCAATGGCAACGCCTGCGTCGAGGTCGCTGACAACCTCGCCGCCGAGCACGGCGTCGTCCTGGTCCGCGACAGCAAGAATCGCACCGGACCGGCCCTGCGCTTCACCGCCACCGAATGGGCAGCCTTCGTCAGCCGCGTCAAGACCGGCGAGCTCCACTGACCTGATCCGGCGGTCAGGCCCCGGCGCCGTCCGTTGCGCCGGGGCACGGCGCCGGTGTCGGGCAGTCTCACGTCCACCGCGCGACTACCGAACAGGTCCAGGTTCCCGGTGGCCGCGGCGCCGAACAGCCGTGGTCCATGCGGAATCGGCACTAAATGCCGGTGAGGGTGGTGGTTTCGGTGGTGTGGTTGCGTCGGGTGGCGAGTAGGTGGGTGGGTGTGGTCAGGGCTGCGAAGGTTGCCAGTTGGATGCCGGAGGCACCGGTGAGGGGCGGTGCCGGTCGCTGCCACAGCAGGTCGCGGAGTCGCTCGATCTGGTCTGCCGTGTGCAGGGTGAACACGGCGTGGACCGTGGTGTCGCCGGCGGCGTCGAGGAGACGGCCGATTGTGGCGGGTTCGGCCGGGATGAGGAGTGACTGGTTGCCGCCGACCAGTTCGGCGGGCGCATGGATTGTTCCCGTGTGGATCTGGGTCGCCACGGGGCTGTCCGCGTTTGCCAGGGTCACGGCCGCGGTCGGGCTGTGTGGGTTCAGGTCGTCGAGGGTGACCCATGTGGAGTGGCAGGGGTCGGTGGTGGGTACGGGCAGGCCGATGATCTGGTCGAGTGCGGCGCACGGCACGTACACCGCGTCGGTCTGGATCACGGTCCCGTCCGGGCTACGTATGGTGGCCTCACCCGCGGGGATGACTGGTTCGGGTGCGCCGAAGCGGCCGGTTGCGGTCAGCGCGGCCAGGTCACGCGCGGGAAGGCTGGCATACACCGAGTCGGCGGCGACTTCGGCCGGGTTCCAGATGATCTGATCAGTCTGCGAGGCGGCGTCCAACACGGTCAGGACGCTCAGTGCCGTGCCGGCGACCGCCCCGGCCAGCAGCAGACTCAACGCCGCGGACCGCCAACTCGACCGGGTACCGGCGAGGTGGGCTCGCGACAGTTCACCGGCCACCCCACCTCCGGTGAAGGCCCGGCACAGGCCCAGGACGAGCACAGGCAGTCCGATGGCCGCACCGGCCACCAGCAGCCCGGCGGCGCCGAATATCCAGGTCGCGGTCCTGCGCGCGCCTGCCCCGTCGAGCAGGGTCACGGCGACAGCGAGGGTGCCGACGCCTACCAGCGCCGCCGCGACTACTGCCCGGACCCCGATCCGGTACCGGCGGTCGCCTTCGATCCGTTCCATGTCCGACCCGGTCTCACCGAGTGACAGCGACCCGGCGACGACCATGATCAGGGCCAGCACGCCCAGCCGGACCCTGACCGACGGATCCAGGTCCGTGCCGAAGAACAGCCGCCCGGCCATGGCGTGCTCGGCCAAGGCGGTGTCGAACGGTCCGGACAGGGGCCAGGCGGCGGCCCAGCCGGCCACCAGCGGCAGCAGCACAGCACCGGCATCAGCGGCCAGGCGTTGCGCCCGGGTCGCTCCCAGCACGGCCAGCCCGGACAGCCGGGTGGTGCGCCGCCGTTCGTCCAGTCGCAGCAGACCGGTCAACAGCGCCAGCATCGGCGCGATCACCAGAACCGCGATCGGCAGCGCCAGGTAGGGCGAGATGTCACTACGGAACAGGGAGACGCCGCGAGGGCCCCATCCGATGACCTGGCTGGCGTCTGGGCCCAGGGCGGTGCGGGATACCCCCACGTAGGCGAACAGTTCCGCCGGGTTTGCCAGGCCCGCCGGCTCGATCTGACCGACCGGGTGTGGGACCCGGTCGGTGAGCAGACCGGTGGGATCGTCGCGCAACAGGTCAAGCAGCGCGGGGCTGACCACGCTGCGGCCCGCACCGGGTAATGCCGACACACCCGGTGGAGGCGTCGCGCCGGTCCCGTCGACCACCTCCACGATCCCGATATGCCGGCCGTGCCACAGCGTGTCGTGCTGGCCGACGGTCAACGCCGACCCGGTGATCGGACGCAACACCGCCCCATCAGATATCGGGTACCTGTTGTTCTGCCGAACCGAACCGGCCGACAACGCGGACGGCAGCGCCGCTGCCATACCCAACACGGTGCTGACCAGAAGCGCGATGACCGCGGCGAACAACCCCACCGCCGCACCGCCGGGCGTACGCAACGACCGCACACCCAACCCGAACGCGGCGATCACGCCGGCACCGCCGCAACCGACCCGTCGACCACCCGCACCACGGCCGAACACCGGGACGCCACCGCGTCATCGTGGGTCACCACCACCAGTGTGGCCCCGATCGCCGCGGCCGAATCGAGTAGAAGCCCGATGGTGCGTTCGGAGTTCTCCCGGTCCAACGACCCGGTCGGTTCATCGGCCAACACCAGGGCCGGTGAGTGGACAACCGCCCTGGCCACCGCAACCCGCTGCCGCTGGCCACCGGACAACCGCCACGGCGGCTTGGCTGCACAGTCGCCCAGGTCCAACCGATCCAACAACTCCAACGCCCGAACCCGGGCGACCCCACGACGAACACCCTGCAACCGCAACGGCAACGCCACATTGTCCACACACGACAACTCACCCAGCAGCAACCCCTGCTGGAACACCACCCCGATCCTGGTTCTACGCAGTCGGGCGAGGGCCTCCGGAGCAGCCGGAAACACCTCCGCCCCGTCCACCCTCACCCGACCAGACACCACCGGTGCCAGCCCACACAACGTGTTGAGCAGCGTCGACTTACCAGACCCACTCGGCCCCACCACCGCGGTACTCACACCCGCGGCGAACTCCACCGTCGCCTCGCGCAGCCCCCAGTCCCCGTTCCGGTAACGAACACTCACCCGCTCACACGAAGTCAGACCCAACACACGCCTCATCTAGAAAACGACACGGAATTCCATCAAGAGAGGGAAGGTCAAAGAACCACGATAGAACAGGATGGTGTAGGTGCTGCCGGCGTGGAGATGCAGGTGCGTAGCCGCGCGGCACGACTGCCCCGCGCCTTCGCCCGGGTGGCACCGCAGGTGCCGCGTCGGGACGCGCACTGACGCACCGACCGGACCACTGACCTGAACCGGCCGGATCGGCCGACCTTCCGCACCCACCAACAGGAGTTCGGCGTGGGTACCGCCGGACTGGCGTGCCCGCACGGGTCCGGATGGCCGATGTAGATCAGGCAGCTTTTATGACTTTTAGCGCTGCATAGCCATCGCATAGGTACAACGGGCGATCTGTCACGTATCGTCGGGATTGT
>DATCXL010000051.1:0-6455 GCA_036565825.1 Mycobacteriales bacterium | reverse complement strand
CGGCAGGCGGTGCAGGGCGACCTCGGTGGCGGTGGAACGCAGCCGCCGCAGCGGACGCACCAGCGACCGGGCCACCATCAGGGCGAGCACGAAGGTGACCAACAGGACGGCGAGCACCACACCCGTGTTGACGGCCGCCTGACGCTGGGCGTCACGGTGCATCTCGGTCGACCGGTCCAGCACCTGGTTGCCGAAAGCGACCTCCACGACGCGCATCTTCTGCACCACCGCGGAGACCTTCGCGTACCAGTCCGGCAGGTCTATCGCCAGCGCCCTGGACGGTGAGGTCATCGCCTGTTTGGTCAGGCTGTCGACGGGACTGGTAACCACGCCGGTGACCTGATTCTCGAACATGGTGCGCTGTGCCGCGGTGATGGACGCCTGGAACTCCTCCTGTGCCGCCTGTAGGCGCGCGTCCAGGTTGAGAAAGTCCCGGAACTGCTGGTCGTCGAACCTGGCTGAGCCCAGCACGTAGTCCAACGAGCCGCGTTCGGCCGACACCAGCGCCTTGACCCGTGACAGTGAGGCCATGGCCCGCACGCCGTCAGTGAGTCGGGCGTCGTTGGAACCCTGCGGGACGGTCTCCTCGATGCTGATCAGATCCGAGATGAACCGCGTGTAGTCGTCGAACATGGCCGACCATGGCGCGGCTCCATGGTCGATCGCCTCACGCACCTGGGCGAGTTGCTGAACATGTTTGTCAACCGAGGCGACAAGGTCGGTGACGACCGGCCCGTAGTCGCCACTCAGCGAGCTTTCGGCCTGCTGATAGTCGCGGACCGCCCTGTCGACCCTGCCCCGCTCGGTGCGCAGTTCCTTGGCGCCGTAGTTGCGGCTGCGGCCGACGTAGGCCCCCGACAGGTCCCGCTCGGCCTGCAACTCGTCAGCCAACGCGGCGGCGTTGAGAGCCAGTCCGGCGACCTGCTCGGCCCGTCCGGCCTGCTGCATGTCGGCCACAACTCCGGACAGTCGCAGCCCGGACAGTGCCACCACGGCCAGCAGTGGGATGAGCAGGATCGCGATGATCTTGGTGCGGACCCGCCAGTTGCGGAACCGCCACGACGCGGGGTGTTCGTGGAACCGGTTCTCCAACCGATCCTCGGACACGGCCGCGCGTGGGTCACCGTCGAGGCTCAGGACCGAACCTTCTGTCCGGTTGAGCTCCGATAGGTGCCTCGCGGGCGACATCGGCAGAGACCCCCTGAATGCTGGGCAAAAGGCCTTGGCCTCCAGACCCCGTGAATGCGGAGTGATGGTAGTGCACTACGCGAGTCGTGTAGTGCCTGCACCAACTAGAAGCACAGAAAGCGCACAATGAACTACACAACGTAAGGAAAGTCAGCCATCTGCTGCTTCCTGTGCCCGCCGAGGGTCTAGGGAATGCTCGCCCAGACGGCTCTGCGGACAGTCACTGACAACAGATGGCCTGCTGACCGGTTGGCCGAGGACCCCGAGGGCAGCCGCCGAGGAGGCCCCTCACAGCGAGTTCCGCAGTTCCCACAACTCCGGGTAGAAACGCAGATCCACCCGGCTCCGCAGGTAGGGCGCACCGGTCGACCCGCCGGTGCCTGACTTGGTACCGATCTGCCGCTCGACCATCAGGACGTGGCGCGACCGCCACCGTGCCCACATCTCGTCGTGGTCGATCAACGCCTCGGCGAGATCCCACAGCGCGCCGTGGGACGACCGGTCACGGCTGACCTGCAGCAGTGCCTCCCGTCGGGACTCGGCGTCGTCCACGTCGAAGCCAGCCGTCGACAGCAGCGCCAGGTAGGCGTCCCACAGGGTCGGCTCGTCAAGCCGACGGCGCATCCGGTCCTGCTCGGCCTGCCGGGCATGGCGCAACCGGTTGAGGTACCGGGGATCCTTGGCGCCTGAGACAAACTCGATCTCCCGGAACTGCACGGACTGGAAGCCGCTCGCCGGGGCCAACAACGACCGGAAGTCCATGAAGTCCTGCGGGGTCATCGTCTCTATGACGTCGACCTGCTCCACCAACACCCGCTCGATCACGTAGGCCCGGCGCAACCGCACCCTCGGCGTGTAGGAGTCACCCGCGAGCATCCCGGCCCGCGCGTCCTCCAACTCGTGCAACACCAGCTTGAACCACAGTTCGAAGACCTGGTGGATGGTGATGAACAGCAACTCGTCGTGCGCCGCCGCAACGCCGTCTCCGCCGGACTGCGGTACCTGCTGGGCCAGCAGTTCTGGCAACCGCAGGTAACTACCGTAGGAGATCTGCGCGCCCTCCTCGCCGAACCTCCGGTCCGTTGCGGACTTCTCCACGACGCCTCCCTCGCTCGTGACGGCGACCGCACCGTCCGTGCCAAGCCTGTTGCCCGGACAAGTCGCACCAACGAGGTTGGAGAGTATCGGGGTCGCCCGGTCGTTCGACCGCGGATCGGTCAACACGGGTCTTCCGGGCCGCGGGCCTGTCGTTTGTCAGCCGTCAGGCCAGTTGGCCGCGTCGGTTGGCCGCGGGTCAACCCATGTGCGGGTAACGATGGTCTACCGCGGGCACGAACGTCTCCTTGATCGAGCGGGGCGACACCCAGCGAAGCAGGTTGAGCACCGAACCCGCCTTGTCGTTCGTGCCGCTGGCTCGGGCACCACCGAACGGCTGCTGGCCCACAACGGCACCGGTTGGCTTGTCGTTGACGTAGAAGTTCCCGGCCGAGAAGCGGAGTATCTGCTGGGCCTGTTGCACCGCCGCCCGATCCGTCGCGAAGACCGCTCCGGTCAACGCGTAGGGAGCCGCGTCGGCGGCCTGGGCGAGCGTCGCCTCCCAGTCGCCGTCGTCGTAGACGTGCACGGCGAGGATCGGGCCGAAGTACTCCCGGCTGAACACCTCGTGCGTCGGGTCGGAGGACACCACCACGGTCGGATCGACGAAGTAACCCTCGCTGTCGTCGCTTCGGCCGCCGACCAGCACCTCACAGGCCGGGTCTGCACGCACCATGTCCAGCACGCCGGTGAGCCGGTGGAAGGAGCGCCGGTCGATCACCGCGCCGCCGAAGTTGGTCAGGTCCGTCACATCGCCGTAGCGCAGACTCTCGGTGGTCTGGGCGAGGATGTCCCGTAGCCCGCCGTCCCACAGCGACCGGGGCAGATAGGCGCGAGAAGCCGCCGAACACTTCTGACCCTGGTACTCGAAGGCGCCGCGTACCAGGGCAGTGGCCAGCGCCCGTGGGCGCGCCGAGGGATGGGCGATGACGAAGTCCTTGCCGCCGGTCTCACCCACCATCCTGGGGTAACCACGGTAGGAGGAGATGTTGACCCCCACGGTGCGCCACAGTTGCTGGAAGGTCGCTGTGGACCCGGTGAAGTGGATGCCGGCGAGATCGGGATGGGTCAGCGCCACCTCGGACACCGCGCGACCGTCACCGGTGACCAGGTTGACCACGCCCGGTGGCATTCCGGCCGCCTCCAACAGTCGCATGGTGTGGTGGGCGGCGAGCTGCTGGGTGGGCGACGGCTTCCAGACGACCACGTTCCCCATCAACGCCGGTGCCAACGGCAGGTTCGCCGCGATCGAGGTGAAGTTGAACGGCGTGATGGCCAGTACGAAGCCCTCCAGCGATCGGTGGTCCATGCGGTTCCAGGCACCCGGCGCGGACGACGGCTGCTCAGCCAGGATCCGCCGGGCGAAGTGCACGTTGAAGCGCAGGAAGTCGATCAGCTCGCAGGCCGCGTCGATCTCGGCCTGGATCACCGACTTGGACTGGCCGAGCATGGTTGCCGCGTTGAGGGTGTCCCGCCAAGGTCCGGCCAGCAGGTCGGCAGCGCGCAACAGCACCGCGGCGCGCTCGTCGAACGGTAGGTCGCGCCAGGCCGGAGCGGCCGCCAGCGCGGCGTCGACCGCGGCCCGCACGTCCGCCGCGGTCGCCTGGGCCGTGGTGCCCAACACCGAGGCATGCCGGTGCGGCTGCACCACGTCGATCGGGTCGCCCCCGGCCATCCGGTGAACCCCACCGATGGTCATCGCCAGTTCGGCCGGGTTCGCGGCGAGCTCCTTGAGCCGCTCCTCCAGGCCGGCCCGCTCGGGGCTGCCCGGGGCATAACTCCTGATCGGCTCGTTGTCGGGGACAGGGGTGTTGGTGACGGCGTCCATGATCTCTCCCGGGTACGACGGTGGACCGTGAGGGTGGGGCCTCGGCAACCTTCACCGAGAGCACTCCGCGCCCGCCTGCCGGACCGATCCGACCCGGGCCGAGCCCCGCGGACGGACGCTGTGACCCATGGTCCCACCCTGGATCGGTGGCACTCGATGTCGGCCGGGACCAGCCGGTTCGGCCGCTGTCAGCCGGTGCGGGCCGACGTGGCGACGACCGGCGGCTGACCGCGGGTGACCGGCGGCACGCCCGACTCGCGCGTACTCAGAGCAACTCGACCAGTGCCCCGATCTCCTGGGTCGCGTACCAGGCCAGGTCGTGGCCCTCGGCACCGTCGACCACGAACTGTGCGTCCAGGCTGCCCAGATCCGCCTCCAACATGGCGTCGGCGGCCGCGCGCACATCCTTTTCGGCCTCACTGCCGTCGACATGGACGGAGGCGACCAACCGAAGCGGCACGGCCTGGCTCAGCCGAACCACGGCACGGTCAAGATCGGGGTGGAAGGCGACCGTGTCGTCGGGCACGTCGGCTGCGATCACGACCCGGCGGCGCGGGGCTGTGGGATCCTCGTCGAGTAGGCGCAGTGAGCCACGAGCCGCCTCAAGTAGGGCGGCGTACTCCAGCGCCTCGATGTCGTCATCGACATACCACTCTCGAAGCGACGGAGTCACCGCGAACCCGGTCAACGGCGCCGGTCCCACCTCACCACTGTCGAGCAGCGCCCGAAGCGTCCGGGCCGTCCCCGGCAGATAGACCCTCATCGCGCCCACACTTCCTCTGTCCGTGTACCGCCGGCCATCGCACCACGATCCGCGGCGAACCGGCGGCAGACAGGGCCGTCGCGGCAGGTGACTCCGACCGACGAGACCCCTTCCAGAGTCGGCCGACGGGGCGGGACGGTCCGGACGCCGCCGGGGCGTGTCGACGTACCGCGACCGCCAGGACGCGCGGGCAGCCCGCGCACCTGGCCGCGGCGGTCGGCCATCGACGGCGCCACCTTCCCGGCAGATCTGATCCTGACGATCAATGGTCGCACGCCGACACCGTCCGGGATCACCACCGGCGGCTCGGCCCGTTGGAGCGGTCGGAGCGGGGTGTGCACCACAGCACTGCGGGTTGCCGTCGTCATGCCTGCGACGCTAGGTCAGGTCGGTGTGTTGGTTCAGCTCCCTGGCCCCCGGTTGTGGACAACGACGAGGGGTGTGGACAACCCCGCCGGTTGTGTCGTCCCGGGCTGGACAATGCACGCCCCCGGGCGCCAACGCCTGTGCGACGCGCCATCCCCGTGTGTGTTCCGCACCTCCGGTGCGGACCGGGCAGGGTGGCGGTTGGTTGCGGTCAGCGCAGCGGTAGGTCCAGGAGCACCTCCAGCTCGCCGATGGTGCTTTCGATGTCGGTGTGGTGCACGCCGACCATGCCCACTCCCACGGCAGCCCGGACGTTGGGCCGCAGGTCGTCGACGAAGACACAGGCCTCGGGTGGCACCCCGAGCTGGGCGCAGGTATGCAGATAGATCGCCGGGTCGGGCTTGCGCAAACCCACCTCGCCGGAGATCACGGTGGCGTCGAACAGTTCGGCCCACCCGTCGCGTGGATAGTCAAAGCCCCAGGAGTTGGACAACAGGCCGGTCCGCACACCGGCCTGACGGGCTCTTCGGACCACCCCGGCCATCCCGGTGTCCGCCCGGAAACCGGCAAACATCCGGGCCAGCAGTCCTTCCGCCTCAGGTGTGGTCCCGTCGGCACGCGACAGCTGTGCGGCAAACAGTCGTTCGAACTCCTCCGGGGCCAGCCGGCCGGTCTCCAGGTCGTGCGCGATGTTCCGAACGGAGTCGGCCGAGAGCCAGCCTCGCATCAGCGAACGGAATCGCTCGACGTCTATCCGATCGCTCCGCAACCAGTCGCCCATCGCCTCGGCAAGCGGATTGGTCAGCACTCCCCCGTAGTCGACGATGAGTGCCCTGAATGTCTTCACACCTGCTATGTACACGTCGCGCGACCGGTGAGCCAGGATGAGCCCGTTTGGCTGACCATGTAATGGCAGGTGGAGCAGTCGTGGCCAACGCGTCCCCTTCGAAGATGTCGGGGACCATCGAGAGAAAGCTTGGTTCATTGATTGCAGACGGCACAGGATTGCCCACAGAGCGTCACACTAGCCACAGTGGCCACAATCTGGGCCGATCTAATGTCACACTTGTCAGCGCCCCGAAAAATCCGCACGCGAGTGGAGAACCATGGCCGCCGACCGGTTCCTCACCTTGAGCGACGTCGCAGAGATCCTCAACATCTCGGCGTCGCAGACCTACGCGCTCGTCCGCAGTGGGGAGTTGCCTGCCATCAAGA
>DATCXL010000031.1:0-5081 GCA_036565825.1 Mycobacteriales bacterium | reverse complement strand
GGTCATCGGTGAGGCGGGGTTCCGCACCGTCGACGACCTGGTGCACGGGCTGGGCGGTGGGTACCTGCCGCCGGTGGTGACCCACCGGGTGCCGCAACCGTCCGGGTTGGACGCCGAGCCGCTGCGGGCCGGGATGACAGTGGTGGTGCAACCCAACGTGTGCACCGCCGACCTGCGCGCCGGTGTGCAGACCGGCGAGCTGTTCGAGATCACCGATGACGGTGCGCGGTCGTTGCACCGCTTCCCGGCCGGCATGCTGGTCGCCGGTCCGATCCGTTTGGGCGAGCCGTGACCGACGCGGAGGTCGGCTGTGGTTCGGTAACCCGACGTGCGTGTTCGCGGGAGACCGGATCTGGCCGGCATTCGGGATTGCTGTGGCCCACACGCCTCTCGCGCCTCTCGCGCCTCTCGGGCCTCGGGCCTCGGGCACATATGTTCGTGGTTGGTGGGAAGGACTCCCCCGACGACGTGGCAGTGCCCGATCTGTGCCCAGGGAAGGGGCGGCACCATGACCGAGAACGAAATGGAACTGGTCATCACCCGGGTCTTCGACGCTCCCCGGGAACTGGTGTACCGGGCGTTCACCGACCCCGACCTGCTTGTCCGGTGGTTCGGCCCGGTGGGTTTCTCGGTACCCCGCGACACCGTCGACATCGATGCCCGGGTCGGCGGCAACCAGCGGTTCACGATGGTCAGCGACGACGACCCGACCATGGCGTCCCCGGTCAATGCCACGTTCACCGAGGTCGTGGAGAACGAACTACTCGTGGGCACCGAGGGCGGTGAGAGTGCGCGCCTGGAGTTCCACGACCAGGACGGTAAGACTCGGCTGGTGCTGCGACAGGGCCCCTTCACCGAGCAGATGAGGGACATGACGCGGACCGGTTGGAACAGTTCGTTCACCAAGCTCGACGCCCTGCTCGCGGGCTGACCCGGCACTGCCGGCCGGCACCTCGAACCACGGTTCTCGAAGGGACGGCACATGTCACGGATTGATGAGGTCAGCGCCTGGATCTCACGGCGTTTACCGGATCTCCTCGCCGAACACCGCGTTCCCGCCGCCGCGGTGGCGGTCAGCGTCGGCGGCGAGATCGTCGACCACGCGGCCGGTGTGTTGAACATGGTGACCGGTGTCGAGGCGACGGTGGACTCGGTGTTCCAGATCGGCTCGATCACCAAGGTGTGGACGGCCACGTTGGTGATGCAACTCGTCGACGAGGGAAGGTTGGACCTGGACGCGCCGGTGCGCGTCCACCTGCCCGGATTCCGGCTCGTCGACGACGCGGCGGCCGGCCAGATCACGGCCCGCCAGTTGCTGAGTCATACCGCCGGCTTCGAGGGCGACCTGCTCCACGAGGACACCGGCCCGGGTGACGACTGCGTGGAGAGGTTCGTCGCGTCGTTGGATCAGGCGCCACAGGTGTTCCCGCCGGGCCAGATGTTCTCGTACAACAACGCCGGGTACACCGTCCTGGGCCGGCTCGTCGAGGTGTTACGAGGAATGCCCTACGACGAGTGCCTGCGCAGGTACCTGGTCACGCCACTTGGCCTGACCCACACCGCGCCAGGTCCGCACGAGGCGATCATGTACCGGGCAGCGCACGGACACATCCAGCCGACGGCCGATGCGCAGCCCCAGCCGGCTCCGATCTGGGCGTTACCCCGGTCGGGCTCGCCGGCCGGTTCCCTGCTGGCCATGCGCCCGCGTGACCTGCTCTCCTTCGTACACATGCACCTACGTGGCGGGCGGGCGACTCCCCACGGCCCGCAGGTCCTCACCTCGGCCAGCGCGACCGCGATGCGGCGGCGGCAGGTCGAGTTGCGCTACCTCGGCGGCTTCGGCGACGCATGGGGACTGGGCTGGGAGATCTTCGACTGGCCGGGCGGCACGGTCATCGGCCACGACGGGGAGACCGTCGGGCAGAACGCATACCTTCGGGTGGTCCCCGATCGCGACATCGCCGTCGCGCTGTTGGCCAACGGCGGCAGCCCACGCGGCCTCTACGTCGAGATCTTCGGGCACGTACTGCGCGAGCTGGCCGGCGTGGAGCTCCCGCCCTTTCCCGAACCGGTCGCCGGCGCGAGGGTGGGCGACGTGTCCCGATACCTCGGCATGTACACATCGAGCCTCGCCGACACGATCGTCAGCCAGGACCCGAACGGCCGGATCTGGGCTGACTGGACACCGAAGGGCCTCTACGCCGAGCTCGGCGGGGCCCCGGAGCGACACGAACTGGTCGCCCTGGACGGTGACACCCTGGCCAGTGCGGAGAAACAGAACGGCAGGCACCGGCTCTTCACGTTCGTCGGCGCCGACGCGAGCGGACACGCGCTGTTCCTGCACAACGGACGCGCCGACCGCTGGGCCGGCCCGGCATGAGCAGATGACCAAACCGGTGGAGCCCGATGGCGTCAGCGCTCCGCGTCGGTGTCGGGTGGGAACAACCAGGCACGCAGGTCGACGAACTCGACCGGGTCGGCCAGCGCGCGGGTACCGGTCGCGGCCAGGTCGAGCCGCACACCATTCGGTCCGGTGAGTAGGTGTTGGGCGATCGGATCGAGTTGCCGGTAACCGTGTGAACGCAGGGTCGGGTGCAGCATGACCGCGACCAGGACGGCATCGGGTATCGCGCCGGACGCCTCGGCGCCAACCGAATCCTTGGTTCGTTTGGCCAGGTGGGAGGCCAGGACGGGCTGGAGGTCGGCCCGCCGGCCCTGTGCGACCAGGTCGAGGACGTCGAGGGCGTGTGCGGGTCGTCCCAACACCTCGGTTGCCGCGCCGACCAGGGACTCGTGTAACCAGGAGTCGCGGGAGGCGTAGAAGTCCTCGGGAACCTCAGCCCAGCGCACCGGTCGCAGGCGGCGCAGCCGGAACCTGCGGGTCAACCCCGAGCGGCGTACGAGACTCCGGGACAGGGCCGCCTGCTCGTCGGACCCGAGCGGACGCAGGACGTTGTCCGGGTGCGGCACCTGCGACCACGGAACGGGGTTGGTCGCCCCGTAGGCAGCGATCCGTTCCCGCAGGGTGGGGTGTTCGTCGGCGAGAGCGTTCGCGTCGGCCACCGCCATGTACTCCTCACAGCAGGACACCGGTGTGGCGCACCAGGCGATCCATCCCGCGTGCAGCTCGGCGGGATACCTGCCGGCCTCGGCCAGTGGGGCGACGCAGCGCAGCACGTAACCAGCGAAGCGTTGGCCCACCGCGTACTCACGGGCCAGTGCGCGGGCGGCCACGTCCGCGTCGACCACCCGCAGCGCCGCGGCGTCGGCCCGCAGTTCCTCCTCGTGAGCGAGGCGCCGGGTCTGGTGCAGGAACCGTTCCAACCTGCGCCCGCCCGCAGGGCGACGCCGACGGTCCGACAGTTGCTCCCACTGTTCGGCGGCGAGCTGGCGTTCGACCAGCAGCCGGTGGACCAGACGGCGCCGCCCCCGGTCGAGTCGCGTGGGTTCGACAGGTGTGCGAGTTCGTGCGCCACGATGGCGCGAAGTTCCGGGCCGGACATGGCCGACACCGAGCAGGCGCCCAGGCAGACCTCGTCGCGGCGCCGGAGGAGTCGTAGCGGCAGGGCGGTCGCGTTGGCGTCGGCGGTCAACCACAGCCGGTGCGGCATCGGCACACCGAGTTGGGCGGCGGTGTCGGCGACCAGTGCGGTCAGCGCCGGTTGGGTGGTCGAGGTGATCGGCAACCCGCGGGCGGTCCGAAGTTCCCACAGTGGACGCAGACTCCCAGCCACGGAGCCGCCCACGATGACCAGGGCGAACACCGGGCTACCCGCCAACCAGGCCACCACCAGAAACACCACGGCGGCCAGCGGCCCGGGCAGGAACGGCAGAAAGTCACCCCGGCCCATCAACAGCCAGACCATCCGACGTCGACTCACCGGCCGCGGCCCCTGCCTGTCCGGTCGGATGGCTTTCCGTTCGATCGGCGACGTGCGGTACACCGGTGTTGTCATCTGCCTCCCGACCGAGGATCTGGTCCCTGCGGGTGATCGTAGGGGGCGCAGGGTGTCGCTGACCCGGTCAACCTGATCCGCGGCTCACTAGACTCGGGGTGGTCGGCCCGACGGTTCGGCTGCGATCGGGCCTGGCGTGGTGGCTGCACAACGACGTGGAGGCGGCATGGTTCAGGCGGTACGCGGCGTGGTGGCTCGGGCCAAGGGCGCCCCTGTCACGGTGGAGACCGTGCTGGTCCCAGACCCAGGCCCGGGTGAGGCCGTGGTGCAGGTGGAGGCGTGCGGGGTCTGCCACACCGACCTGCACTACCGCGAGGGCGGCATCAACGACGAGTTTCCGTTCCTGCTCGGTCACGAGGCCGCCGGTGTCGTCGAACAGGTCGGTGAGGGTGTCACCGAGGTGGCACCCGGTGACTTCGTCATCCTGAACTGGCGTGCCGTGTGCGGGAACTGTCGGGCCTGCCGTCGGGGTCGGCCGTGGTACTGCTTCGCCACCCACAACGCCTCGGCCCGCATGACCTTGGAGGACGGCACGGAACTGACCTCGGCGCTGGGTATCGGGGCGTTCGCCGACAAGACGCTGGTGCACGCTGGTCAGTGCACGAAGGTCGACCGGGCACCGGCCGAGGCGGTCGGGCTGCTCGGCTGCGGGGTGATGGCCGGATTCGGCGCGGCGGTGAACACCGGTGCGGTCGGCCGCGGCGACTCGTTCGCGGTGATCGGCTGCGGCGGTGTGGGCATGGCAGCCCTCGCCGGAGCACGGCTGGCCGGCGCGACCACGATCGTCGCCGTCGACGTGGACGAGCGCAAGCTCGCCTGGGCCAGGGACATGGGTGCCACCCACACCGTGGACGCCCGCACCGCTGATGTGGTGGAGGAGATCCGGGCGGCCACCGGCGGGTTCGGTGCCGACGTGGTGGTCGAGGCGATCGGCCGCCCGGAGACCTACCGGCAGGCGTTCTACGCCCGCGACCTGGCCGGCACGCTGGTGTTGGTCGGGGTGCCGACCCCGGAGATGACCCTGGAACTGCCGCTGCTCGACGTGTTCGCCCGCGGTGGTGCGCTCAAATCAAGTTGGTACGGAGACTGCCTGCCCAGTCGCGATTTCCCGATGCTGGTCGACCT
>DATCXL010000920.1:0-3414 GCA_036565825.1 Mycobacteriales bacterium | reverse complement strand
ACAGACACCGGACCAGGACGACACGCTGACCCTGCTGTTTCTGTGCTGCCATCCCGCTCTGTCTCCCCCGTCCCAGGTGGCGCTCACCCTGCGTGCCGTGGGTGGGCTGACCACCGCGCAGATCGCCCACGCCTTCCTCGTGCCCGAGGCGACCATGGCCCAGCGAATCAGTCGGGCCAAGCAACGCATCAGGGCTACCGCCGTCCCGTTCCGGATGCCTCCGGAGTCGGAGTGGGCCGACCGGCTGCGCGTCGTCCTCCACGTGCTGTACCTCATCTTCAACGAGGGTTACACCGCCACCTCCGGCCCGGAACTGCACCGAGGCGAGCTGACCCGGGAGGCCATCCGGCTGACCCGCGCACTACACCGCCTGCTGCCCGACGATGGCGAGGTGACCGGGATGCTCGCGCTCATGCTGCTCACCGACGCCCGAAGCCCGGCGCGGACCCGGCCCGACGGCAGCCTGGTTCCGCTGGCCGAACAGGAGCGGAGCCGGTGGAACAAGGAGTCTGTCGGGCAGGGCGTGGCGCTGATCACCCACGCGCTGGCGCGGTCCCCGCTGGGGCCGTACCAGATCCAGGCGGCCATCGCCGCGGTCCACGACGAGGCGGCTCGTGCGGAGGACACAGACTGGCCGCAGATCCTCGCGCTGTACCAGTTGTTGGAACGCGTCTCGCCCAACCCGATGGTCACCCTCAACCGTGCGGTCGCGGTTGCGATGGTGCACGGTCCACAGGCCGGGCTGGACCTGATCGCGACCCTCGACACCGACGACCGGATGTCCGACCATCATCGCCTCGACGCGGTACGAGCACACCTGCTGGAGATGGCCGGTGACCGCGCTGCCGCCCGTTTCCACTACCGACGCGCCGCGCGTCGCACGACCAGCCTTCCCGAACAGCGTCACCTCGAAGCCCGAGCCGACCGTCTGACCCAAGACGACTAGTGCGACTCCAATCCAGATGGTCCGTTTCCGATGTCGGTCTCCAACCGGGCCGCGACAATTACCAGGATCACACCGCCGCTGTCGAGGAAGATGGGTAATCCGTTCCTGGTATGCATCCGCCGTAACGTGCGGAAAACCCAGGCAGGCCTGTCCAACGGCATTCCCCGACGGGGTGGTGCCATCGGCCGTCCGCGGCCCATCGGCGGATCCCCGGGTCGGAATCGGAGACCGGTCCGGTCACCGGTCCTCGGTGTGGCACCGGGGGATTCGTGGTCACGGGCGGGTGGTGGGCTCAGGGGGTCCCGTGCTTCCGCCCGTGTCGGGCCGCGAACGCCTCGTCGTGATGATGCCCAGGTGCGGCTTCCACATCCTCCCGAGGCTCTCGGTGAGGGAGCCTCATCGGCATCGTCACGCTGCGCCGCACCGCGCCAGATGGTGTGTCCTCGCGGGTCAGCAGGCGTGTGTGCCACCGCGACGAGTGGTGGGGCGGCCGGTCGACCCACCCCACCCGGCGGCGGTGCGCTGCCACGAAATCCGATCGGGTGAGCGGCCCCACCGGATCCGAACCGTCCGGCCCGGGATCAGCGAATGGCCATTCCGAACGGTCTCACGAAATGGTATCGTCGACTCCCAGTATCCGTTTGTAACAAACTTCCGACACCTGCCTGCACGGCTGAGTGTCGAGTGGTGCGAGACAACACTTGTTCGAGGAGCAGGCTGTGTTGCACCCGGGCCGATCCGTCTCGTTCGAACACGAGCAGGCTCGTCTATTCGACAACACCATACCGCCTCACCCGGTCGCGCCACTGAGCCCGTGGTTGTCGGTCCGCGGCGTATGGTGTCCCGGACCGCCTGGCTGGCAGAGGCGGTTTCGCGTGTTCGATGCGTGTCGAGGACTCCACTTCGGGTTCCGAGAATCCAATTTACCCACGCACGCACAACCCCCGAATGTGTGTCTCCACAACTGTGGACGACGCGGGTTGACTCCGCCTGCTGTGGAGTCTTCCGGGCAGACAGGAGTGCGGTGAAGTGTTGCTTGAAAACAAAACGGCCGTGATCTACGGAGCCGGTGGTGTGCTGGGCGGCGCGGTCGCCCGGGCGTTCGCCCGCGAGCACGCGTACGTCTTCCTCGCTGGCCGTGCCCTGGCGACACTCGACACGGTCGCCCAGCAGATCGCCGACGCCGGCGGTGTGGCAGAGACGGCCGAGGTCGACGCCCTCGACGAGAGGGCGGTCCGGGCGCACGCCGACGACGTGGCGGCATGGACCGGTGGCATCGACATCTCGATCAACACCATCGGGCTGCCGCACGTCCAGGGTGTCCCGCTCGTCGAGTTGTCTCCGGAGGACTTCACCGGCCCGATGCTCGGCTACACCATGACGCAGTTCCTGACGGCCAGGGCCGCGGCGCACCACATGATCAGCCAGAGATCGGGGGTGATCCTGACCCTGTCAGGTGTGACCACCGATCCACCGGATGGGTACAGGGGTGGTCTCGGGGTCGCCTGCGGCGCGATCCAGGCGCTGTCCCGGCAACTGTCGGAGGAACTCGGCCAGTTCGGCATCCGGGTCGCCTGCCTCCGACCCAAGATGATCAGCTACACGCCGGCCCTGGGTCCGGAGCAGAGGATGGCCGGCTCGCTGTCGGGATTCGGTGAACCGTCGACGCCCGCCGACATCGCGGACGCGATCGCGTTTCTCGCGTCGGACCAGACCGCCCCGATGGTCGGGGCCATCGCCAATCTCACCTGCGGAACGCCGGTGCGCTGGACGAGTAGTTCCTGATGTCGTCGGAGCACGGCCTCGGCCCTCCGGTGGGCGCCTGCCTGCGGTGGGCCGGACAGCGACGTGTTGGGAGTTCCTGTGAAACTCGCGTAGGACCCTCCAGGTCCAAGACCAGGTCGGGGTCCGGGACCGGCCGGTCCGTGCGCCGGTGGGCGCCGCTCCCGCCGATCGTGACCTGTTCGTCCGCTGTCAACGCCGTGGAGTGAGAGGCGTTCGGTATTCTTCGCTCCGGCCCCGGCCAGGCATCGCAGAATGCCGCTGCCACCGCCGGTCGTCGGCGCCGTTTCTGGCGGCACTTCCATTTGGCTCCCGCGCCGGCCCACGCCAACGAAGCAACGCGTGAGAAGACGCGCTCCAGCACATGCCGCATCCTGACGTGGGTAGACGAATCGAACAGCATCTGCACCGCCTCGCAGGCCGCCTCACAGGCTTGCTCAATGGCGCACACAGGCGAGATCTCCGACAGAAACAGACGGCCTTCGATCCAGATCGCTCTGCGAACAGGAGAACACGGTAGTGGCACGCGAACCCATGCGTAAGTTAGTTCCTGGCCTTGCGGCCGTAGCCCTCGTCGCGTCACTGTTTCTGGTCGCGCAGAGTCAGGTGGCCGTGGCGGGGGTGGACGAGGCTGCGGCGCGATACAGGTTCGACGAGATGCCCATCGCCATGCCGCCCGGATACGA
>DATCXL010000914.1:0-2190 GCA_036565825.1 Mycobacteriales bacterium | reverse complement strand
CAGGTGAACCTGTCGGTGGACTGTTCCAACCCGCCCAGGAGCATGGCGAGGGTGAGCATGGTGGCCCGTGCCGCGGTGGCCTTACCGGCCGCGACGGCGACGGGATGGTCGGCGTGCCCGACCCGGTAGTGGTAGGGCCGGTCGTCGTGGTCCATGCCGAGCAGGTCACACGCCAGCGGGTGTGCGACTTCCAGGGCTTTGCAGATCTCGTGGCTGGCCGCGGCGAGGGTGGCCGCGATCCACTGCGGGGCGTCCTTCGGTGGGCTCTTGCGGGACAGGAACGTGCGCAGCCAGTCGCGGCGGACCGTGGTGGCCGAGTCCCATGCCTTGTTGTGGGTGACTACCCTGCGGCGTTCGGCCTTCTGTTCGGCGCTCATCCCGCCGGTGCCGGGACCGGGAACCTGGTCGCCGGTGCCGACCACACCGGTGGGGGCGTTCCGGAGGGCGTGGCCGTGTGTGGGCCAGTCGGTGCACACGTACACCGCGATGAGGTTCTCGCTGCTCCCCCAGCGCGGCCCGTTGTCGAGGAACGCGGCGTGTCCGGGACAGTCGGCGTGCGCGTCGACTGACAGTTCGGCGCCCGGTTCGGATTCGGGGGTGGGCCGCAGTTCGCGCAGTGTGCTGACCGTGCTGGTGTAGATGTAGTCGGTGTTCTCGATCACCCGCACCCCGGCCTCGGCGAGGTGGTCGGTCAACGCGTTTCGGGCGGCGGTCTCCGCTGCCTCGTCACGCAGCCGCTGCACGACGTGGGGGAACTTCTCCGGAGTCGTTCGGGCCGTGGCCGTCAACGTCTCGACCGCCTCGGTGTCGTCCTGGAACTCCGCCAACGCCGCGGCCTGGTCCAGGGTCAGATCGAAGCGTTCCATCGCCGCGGTCGCCAGTTCGCTTCCGGCTACCTGGAGGCTGGTCTTCACCGTCGCCGCGCTGGTACGGGTACGTCGGGCGATCTGCCCGGCGGTCAGTCCGAGCAGGTTCAACTGCTGGTGTCCCCGGACCTGCTCGATGTCGCGCAATCCGACCCGGTGGACGTTCTCAACGATCTGGTCGACGATCCGGGCGATCTCTGCCGCCTCACCCTCCTCGACGGCGTCGACCACGTAGACCGGGACCAGGTCACGTCCAGCCTCGATCGCCGCCACCGTACGGCGTTGCCCCATCCGTACCCGCAGTTCTCCGCCGGCGCGCCAGGCCACGATCGGCACCAGCACACCGTGGTCGCGGATGCTGCCCACGAACGCCCGGTCGAGGGTGATCTCGCTTCGGACGTTCGCCTCCAGCACCAGGGTGGTCGGGTCGACGTGCACCAGCGTCGCCGGTACGGCCACGCCAGGCGAGTCCGGGCCGGTCTGGTCACCAGCACCGGCGATGCTGTCGGAATCGGCCATGAGTGCTCCTCCTTCGAAAGCTCGTCGCGCCATCGCCACGGGCTGTTGCGGCGCCTCTCCCGTCTTCGGATGGGCGGGAGGTGAGTTGTTGAGGTCCCCCGTGGGGACGCACTCGCCACAGCGCCGCCACCGACGCGAGGGGCGGGGGTTCCGGCGACCGCCGGGTTCATCGCCCCGAGCCGGTGGCGGCGCTAGAGTGCGTGCCCCCACGGGACAGGCTCACGGTCCAGCCGGGGTATCCGGATCTGGGCGGGCCTGGTTGAGGGGAGCTTCCTGGTCGACGAGGAGGGCCCTCATGGTTCTGAGGCCGCGGAGCTGGTCGGCGAGTTCGATGGTTTCGCGGCGCTGGGCGGCCGCGCGGGTGATCCACTCGTCCGACAGGCTGTCGCCGACGCCGAGTAGGACCCGGGGACCCAGGCCCCACAGGACGGTGTTGATGGCCAGGCAGGCGATAGCCAGCGGGTCGGTGTCGACGGCGACCCAGCCGATGGTGGCGGGGTCATGGCCGTGTTGGCGCATCGCCTTGGCCACGGCTCGGAGCATGCCCCCGGTCCCGGCGGCCGGTTCGTGGACGGTCTGACCGGCCTGTGGCGTGTCGAGCATGTCGGCGAGTACGTCCGAGACGTCGGCGGGTGTGTAGAACAGGCCCCGCACGTTACGGTCCGTGCGGGACCGTAACGTGCTCAGGAGCGCTCCGAACAGGTCGGTGTCGGTGCGCCGATCGGTCCCGGTGAGGTGAAGTTGTCCGGCACCGATCGCGGCGTCAGCGACCTTCTTGGCCGCCAGAGCGGTGTTCGCATCGATG
>DATCXL010000094.1:0-6500 GCA_036565825.1 Mycobacteriales bacterium | reverse complement strand
AGCCGGCGGCATCCTCGGGTTCGCTGCCGGAGGCATCGAAGCGTATGCCGCCGGCGGTGTAAGGCAGGCCGCCCGCAGCGCCGGACCGAAGATCACCACCCGTCCGACCGTGCTGTACGGGGAAGGTAACGGCCCGGAGGCGTTCATTCCGTTCGACCCCGCCTACCGGTCAAGAGCCACCAGCATCCTGTCGACCGTGGCGGGCCAGTTCGGCTATCAGATTGTCCCCGCGGCTTCGACGACCCTGGCGGCTGGTGCGGTGTTTCCATCATCGCTGACCGCCCCGTCGGTGACACTTGACGAGCGGCAGACGGCCCCACGCGGAACAACTGCGGCGCCGCTGGTGAACATCGAGAACTTCGAGGCGAAAGCGGACCAGTCCCCGTACGCCATCGCCCAGGATCTCCAATACATCATGGGTGCCGGGCTGCGTCAGCGCTGAACCGGGGCGGGTCAGGCGAGGCTGGCCAGGATGACGGCACCGGCGATGGCGAGGATGCCGAGGACGATCCCGCCGCGGCACTGGTAGCTGTTGTTGGCGGTGCCGGCCTTGACGTGGGACTGGCCGACCGCGCCGAGGACGATCGCGATGATGGCGAGGATGAAGGCTAGTCCGGCGATTTGGCGGGCGAACGGCACGAAGAACGCGATGGCGCCGAGCACCAGCGAGGCGACGCCGAACCCGTTCTTCGGCGTCGGCCCTGACGTTGGGGGCGGGCCGTACATCATCGGCTGCTGGTGGTGGTAGCCCCCGTAGGGGGGTTGCCCGGGTGGTGGCCCATAGTAGGGCGGCTGGGTCTGGTACGGCGGCTGCGGCTGGCCGGGTAACTCGGGCCGGCCGTGCGGGTTGCTCATGGTGACTCCCAGGGGTTGGCGTGATGCGCGCCCCCCGATGCGCCCCCCGATGATGTCACGGTCCATACAACGCCGGGTGCCGTTTCGATCCGATTTGTGACACGAGAGTTGCAGGGAGGCGGCTGCTGCATGCCTGGATACGGCCCGAACGGGTCGATGACCTACAGCCAATGGCTGGCCTGGAAGCAGGTGGCTGCGATGACACGCACACACGCCACCCAAGACCGGGTGACCGAGGGTGAGACTGCGGCCGGTGGCCGGTTCAAGCGGGTCCGTGATCAGCTCGGCCACGAGGTGATCCAGCGGACCGAACCGGACGGGTCCGAACATCAGGACGTCGTGATCAACATGGGGGGTCCTGGTGGCGATCTCTGACGGGGTGTTCGTGGCCGCCATCGTCGACGCACTCAACAATGATCTTGCGCTTGATTTGGGCGGCACCGGGTTCAAGCTGGCACTGTTCACCAACAGTCTCGTGCCCGACTTCAGCCAGGCGGGAGCGGCCTACGGCACCGCCCCGTTCGACACCAACGAGATCGTCGGCACCGGCTACACGGCCGGGGGAGTGCTGCTGACCGGTGCCGTGTTCGAGGAGCTGTCCACCTCGCCGGGGTCGACGCGGTGGACGTTCAACTCGCCTGCCGAGTGGACCAGTTCGACGATCACGAACGCGCGTGGCGGCCTGTTCCACGACTCGACGCTGAGTGGCCGTGCGGTGCTGCTGCGGACATTCGGCCAGGACTACTCCACCCAGGACGGCACTTTGAGTATCACTTTCCACACCTCCGGGGTCTGGGTCAACGGGCTCGTGTCCGCCTGACCAGCCGAAATATGTGACGCCTCGCCTCGTGCGGGGCTTTTTTCATGCCCGGGATCGGGCTTTTGGAGGTTTCATGGCTCTCTACTGGGCTGCGTGCGGGGCCAACCCGACCACCGCCGCGCTGTCTCCGGTCAGCCTCAGTACGTCGATCACTACGGTGGTGCAGGTGGCCACTCCTTCGACCCGGTCGCTCAAGGTGGTCGAGTACGGGGTGAGTTTCAACGGGTCTGTGGCCGCCGAACCCGCCAAGGTCGAGTTGATTCAAACCGATGTGGCGGCGACGGTTACCTCGCTCACGCCGACACCCTGGCATGATCCGGGCGCTGGGGCGTCCTTGTGCATCGGTGGCACGTCGGCGACGGGCTACGCGGCGTCGGCGGAGGGGACGATCACCGCGACACGTGTCGCCGACGTGCAGTTCGTGGCCCCAACATCGCAGATGGTGCGGCAGTATCCGCTGGGCCGCGAGTTCGGGGTTCCCCCCTCCAAGTTCCTGCGGATCCGTATCACCGCGAGCGCGTCAGTCTCGGTCTACGCCTATGTGGTGTGGGAAGAGGGCTGACCGGTGGCCATCGCCATCGACAGCTCCTCCCCCGATGTCGTGGACAATTTCGTTGATCCGACCACGGGTACGTTCACGGCCCCGGCCGGGTCTTTGCTGGTCGCATGCGGCGGCGCGGCAACCTTGGAGGCGGTGAGCATCAGCAACACCGGTCCGGCCCTCGCATGGACCCAGCAAGTCCAGTTCGGCAGCGGCGATACCGGGGCAAACAACGGGCAAGCGGCTATCTGGACGGCGCCTGTCGACGTCGAGGCCGCCCGCACAGTGACGTTGGGCGTGGCGTCTGGCGGCGCCGGATTGAAAGTCTTGGTGATCACCGGGGCCGACATCAACAACCCGGTGGGCGCGACAGGGCATGGTGCGGCGACCACCAACACGTTGACGCCCACGGTCTACACGTCCACAGTCCCGAAATCACGCGGCGTCATCGTCGCCAACGACTGGACCGCGCGAGGCCTACCGGCCGTGTCAGCCGATCTCGGCTACCCGTGGGACAACTTGGACGGTGACAGTGGCATCGCCATCGCAAAAGCCGCCGACACGCCGGACGCAGGCACGAATGTGAGTGTCGACATCAACGGCGCCGGGACCAACACCATCCAATGGAACTGGGTTGCCGTAGAGATCCTGCCCCCTTCACAGCTGCGGCCTAGGCCGCTGATCGCCAACCAGGCCGCGCTGGTGCGCGCCTCCTACTGGTGACAGGGGGGGTGAGCCGTGGCACGTCTGGGGCGTGGCCAGCCGACACACGCGATCATCATCAACAGCGCGGCCCGGAAATTCCTGGCAAGTACGTCCCTTGCCGAGTTTGTCACCGCCTCGTCGTTTCCGCCGCTGACGGTCACATCACCATCCATCGCGTTCACCCTTGCCGAGTTTGTCACCGCATCCTCGTTCCCGTCGCTGACGGTCGACTACGACACGGCGTTCACCCTTGCCGAGTTTGTCACCGCCTCGTCGTTCCCGTCGCTGACGGTCGATGTGCCGATCCTGCCTGGCCAGTTCATCACCGGCGACTACCAGATCGAGTGGGCGAGGATCCTGCTGGGACCTTCCCCTTACTACATCGTGGACGAAACGCTGGAGGGCTGGGACGACCTACCCGAAGTCGACAGCGGGAACGCGCCGCGGACGCAGAGGCACGGTAGCTGGTCTGGTCCAGACTTCTCCCACGAACGAGTCGTGTCGGCAGTGATCGCCATCTCGGACACCTCCGGCGGCTTCTTGGGGGCGCGCCGAGACCTGCGGCGGGTCATCAACGTGTCGGAGGATGGCGCCGAGCATGACCTGGTGATCCGCACCGACGGTGAGGTGTTGCGGACCAAGGCCAAGGTCCAGGGCCGGCTCATGCCGACGGCCCGGTACAGGCAAGGATTCACCCCCGTCAGCATCAGATGGGTCTGCTCGGATCCGCGGCGCTATGACCTTAAGCAGCAGTCGGTGACGGTGGACGTCGGCGGGCAGGCGATCTGTGTCAATGACGGGGATATCGCCACCTCACCCACCATCAAGATCAACGGCCCGGTGGTCAACCCGTCCATCACCAATCAGACGCTGATGCGGATCCTCGCATTCACGATCACTTTGGACGACACCCAGCAGCTGGTCATCGACACCAACGCGGGCACGGTCACCCTCAACGGCGACGACCGCATGGATGCCCTGTCCCAGCAGTCCGTGCCGGTCGAGGCGTGGTGGCTTGCCGCGGGCAGCAACATCATCACCTGGTCGGCAGTGTCCGGCGGCGGCAACCCGATCGAACTGCTGTTCTCCAGCGCACACCTGTAACTCCGGCCTGCCGGCATCGACATGGGCGGGGGTGCGCATGGCGGTCCGCTCGATCTCCTATCACACCTCCGCCAGCAGCCACTTCAGCGTCGCCGCACCGCCCGACGTGGTGCCCGGTGACCGGCTCATCTGTGCGATATTCACCGATTCGGAAGGCGAGCCGGGTGCTCCCTCCGGCGGCTGGAGTCCGCTCACGTCCTTGGACTCCAGCGAGCCGGAGTCCGAGTTTTCCGGCCCCTACCAGCTTCGCACCCGGATCTGGCATCGGAGTGCCACCGCAGATGACCCGCCCAGCTACAGCTTTACCCAGTCGTCGGGCGCCGATGGCGTGGTCATCATCGCCGCCGTGTCGGATGCTTCCTCAGCCACCCCCAGGTTTAAGACAGCAACCGATGGTCCCGGCGCCGAACAGATCACCACACCGGGCGTCACCCTGCCGTCCGGCCAGGCCACAGAGCTGCGGTTCGCTGCCGGCACTGGGGTTGATGGCGTTGACCCGAGCTGGGTGGTCGCTACCGGATTCACACGGTGGACACCGGGTGACCTGTCCTCCCGGCAGTTCACCAACGCGGTGCTCGGCGTCCGGGCCATCACCTCGCCAGGCGCCACCGGGACCGCTGTTTTCGACTCCCATTGGCCGCAGGACTTCCTGCATGCGGTCACGATCGTTGTCCCGGCTGCCTCATCTGGCGGCGGAACGTCACCCACAGTGCCGCCTCCGACGATCCCGGCGCTGCCCAGCAGCGAGCAGGTCGTCCACTACACGTACGCCTTCGTGGACCTGCTGACCGACCACGAGATCGCCAAGGATCTCGACCTGCACGATGTCACCTACACCCGCAAGATCAACGAGGGCGGGTCCTTCTCCGCGACAGTGGACATCACCGACGCCGTCACCGCAGGCAAAGTCGCACGGATCGTGCCCCGCCACTACTCCGACCTGTCCACCGGGCCCGGCCGCACAATGGTCCACGTCTACCGCAACGGTGTCATCTGGGGCTCCTACATCATGTGGTCCGCCGAGGTATCCCGGGGCGGACGCGACCAGAACATCCAGGTCAAACTCGACGGCACCAGCCTCGAAAGCTACCTGGCACAGGTCAAGATCCGCGACGACCTCGGGCCGTACGAGGGTCAAGACCAAATCGACCTGGCCCGGACGCTGCTCGACGCCATGCAGGGCACGGCCCGCTACAACATCGGACTCCAACTGCAGACGGGTATCTCGGGCGTCACCAGAAACCTGACGGTCGCGGCGGCCGACTCCACCACCTACGGCGAACAGCTACAGCAGCTCGCCGAGTCCGAGAACGGGTTCGAGTACGCGATCCACGTGGTCGACAATGGAGACGGCACCCGGTCCAGGGTGTGGACGTGGGGCTACCCGGTGCTCGGCACCACCTCAAGCCATGTCTTCACCGAGCCCGGCAATGTCCTGAGCTGGTCGGAACGCATCGACGCCCTGCGTGGCGGCATCGCTTTCCAAACCCGGGGCGATTCGATCCAAGACGACGCGTCCGAAACGTCTGCACCCCTCACCAGTAGCGTCACGCTCGCCGACGACTGGATCGCGGCCGGATGGCCCGGCATCGACAAGACGGTGGACTACTCCGGCGTCCAGGACGTGACGATCCTCAACAACCAGGCCGTCTGGCTCGCCACCACGATCCCCGGCGCCGTACGAATCCACCAGGCCACAGTCCGCCTACCTGCCAACACGTCTTTCGGCCCCGGGAACCTGGGCGACCGGGTCACGCTGATGTTGACCAACCCCTGGTGGCCCATCGAGGACGGCGTGGCGACCTTCGCCAAGTCCTGGCGGGTCGTCGGCATGGCCTTCACGCCACCCGCCAAGGGCAGCGGTATCGAGACGTGCGTCTTGACCTTTGAAGAGGCCGGCAACGACAGCGGGGGAGGGTGATCGAGTCGCCGAACTATCGCGATGACATCCTGCAGACGATCGCGCAGATGCAGCGGCAGATCGCGCAGCTCTACTCGGCGGCCCAGACACGGCCGGCCATCGCGAGGTTTTCGCAGCCGGTCGTCTTGGCCGACTCGGCGCAGCCGCCCACGCCGAGCGGCGGGTGCGCGATCTACGCCGTGTCCGGTCAGCTCCGGGTGATCTACAGCGACGGTACCGTCATGAGCATCCCGGACCTGAACGATTTCCAGGTTCCGCAGGCGGCCTTCGTCGCCAGCATCTCCGGTACGCCCGGGGATGCGCCCTCCACCTACAGCCAGGCCTACGCACAGAGCTTGCGGAACCAGATGGACGAGATCCGCGACTACTGCCACGCCACCCGCGACACCGAGATCGCCGCCGGCCTACGCCAGTCGGCCTGACCGGCAGCGGCACATCTACAGACGAGAGGCGGCCGTGTGGATCTGGCGTCCATTCCGTGGGTTCAAGGGTCTTTGGTCACCCTCGCACTCGCCGTGATCTTTTCGGGGTTTTGGATGGTGTTCCGCGGCCTG
>DATCXL010000880.1:0-2013 GCA_036565825.1 Mycobacteriales bacterium | reverse complement strand
CCCCTCCACCGCCACCTCCGCCACCTCCGTGTGAGTGCCCGCCACCGCCAGTGACGCCGCCTCCACCGCCTCCACCGCCGCCGCCACCGGTGACACCGCCAGTGCCACCGCTCCCGCCGCCGCCACCGGTGCAGCCACCGCCGCCACCGGTGGTGCCGCCGACCGGTGGAGGCGGAGGGCACGTGTCACCGGTGCATCACCACCACGGCAAGGGGTCTCTCGCCTTCACGGGAACCGATGTCGAGGACCTGCTCCCTCCGGCACTGCTGATGTTGCTGGCCGGTGGGGTTGCCACCGTGGCCGGGAGGAAGCGGAAGAACACTCCGACGGATTGATCCGCCGGTATTCGAGGTCGGACCGTCCGCGTCGCTGATCACGGCGCGGACGTGCCGAACCGGATCGGACCGGCTCGGTGTGTCGGGATGCCCGACACACCGGGCGGGGCCGGATCGATCCGGTCAGGAGCCCGCTACCGGACTTCGGTCCGGCAGCGGGTCGGTGAGGGGCACCCGAACGCTCAGCGGGGAGCCATCCGGATCGCACCGTCGAGGCGGATGGTCTCCCCGTTGAGCATCGGGTTGTCGACGATGTGCGCGACCAGCGCCGCGTACTCCGCTGGCTGGCCCAACCTGCTCGGGTGCGGGACCTGGGTGCCCAGCGACGCCTGGGCGTCGGCCGGCAGGCCGGCCAACATCGGTGTCTGGAATATCCCCGGTGCGATTGTCATCACCCGGATCTGTCGGCTCGCCAGGTCACGGGCGAGGGTCAGGGTCATCCCGACCACGCCGCCCTTGGACGCGGAGTAGGCGGCCTGGCCTATCTGGCCGTCGAACGCGGCGACCGACGCCGTGCACACCACGACTCCCCGGTCGCCATCCCGTGGTTCGTTCGAGGCCATCCGTTCGGTGGCCAGTCTCACCACGTTGAATGTGCCGATCAGGTTGATCGTCACAACCCGGGTGAACTCCGTGAGTGGCAGTGGACCGTTCTTGCCGAGCACCCGGCCGGGTGTGCCCACACCCGCACAGTTGACCAGTACCCGCAGTTCGCCCAGCCCGGAGGCGGTGTCGAGCGCCGCCACCACGTCGCCCTCGGCCGTGACGTCGCCCGGTGCGAAAACGGCGCGTTCACCCAGTTCCGCGGCGGCCTTCTCACCGGGTGACGAGGGCAGGTCCAGCAGCACAACCGACGCACCCTGTTCGACCAGGCGCCGGGCCGTGGCCAGTCCGAGACCAGACGCTCCGCCGGTGACGAGCGCTACCGAATCGGTGACACGCATGGATTTTCCTCCAGCTCACTGTCGTTGTGATCCGACAGGAACGTATCTGGCCTTCCCGCCGGCCGGCCGGTCACCCGCGCGGGATGAACTCGGCCGGCATCACCAGCGGTCCCGCCTCGGACAGACCCAGTCGCGCCGCCAGTCCCGCGACCGGTCCCCAGTCGGACACCCTGACCCGGGCGGCGGCCGCGGCCGGATCCTCGCTGGACTGTGGTGGCAGCATGCGGTCGAGCGGGGAGAATCGGGGCAGCACCCGGATCTTCGGGTCGCGTCCTGCGGGTAGTCCGGCCCGGTCGCAGGCCAGTTCGATCGCCCGGTTCAGCCCGCCCAGTTCGTCGACCAGCCCGCGGTCCAACGCGTCCGCGCCAGTCCACACCCGCCCCCGGGCCACCTCGTGCACCTGTTCACGGGTCATTCCCCGCCCTTCGGCGACCTTCGCGGTGAAGTCGTCATAGACCCGGTCCAACCAGCCGTTGATCAGCGCCCACTCCTGGTCGGTGAACGGACGCCCGGTGCTGAACATGTCCGCGTGGCTGCCGGCGGTCACCGTGGCGCGATCCACCCCGAACCGCTCCAGCAGGCCGCGCAGGACCGGCTTCCCTGCGAAGACCCCGATCGAACCGGTCAACGTTCCCGGTTGGGCGACGATCGTGTCCGCCGCCATCGCCACGAAGTACCCGCCCGACCCGGCGACGTCACCCATCGACACGACCACCGGCGTGCCGGAGCGGCGG
>DATCXL010000879.1:0-5848 GCA_036565825.1 Mycobacteriales bacterium | reverse complement strand
CCGGGACCCGCACCCCGACGTGGTTGGGCACGATGTCGGCCACCATGCCAAGCCCGTGGGCGGACAACGCGGCGCGCAGCGTCCGCAGACCCGCATCGCCGCCGCGTTCGGGGTCCACCCGCCCCGGGTCGACCACGTCGTAACCGTGCTGGGAACCGGGTGTCGCCCGGGCCAGCGGGGAGGCGTACAGGTGGGTGACGCCGAGGGCGGCCAGGTAGTCGACCAGGCCGGCCGTCGCGGTCAGGTCGAAGCCCGGCCGGATCTGCACGCGGTATGTCGACACCGGATGTGGCACGCCTCCAGTCAACCAGGCGGGTGCCCACCCGCGGAGGACCTCGGCCTGGGTGCCTGCGGTGGGCGTGCCGACACCAGGAGCCGACACCTGGAGCCGACACCAGGCGCCGACACCAGGCGCCGAACGCGGCCGGCGCCAAGGGCACCGTTGGGTGGCGGTCTCGATGTTGTCGAATCGACGTCTCCGAGGCGGTTCCCAGACACCGGTCGAAGGATGCCCCGCCGCGCCGCCCGACGCCGACGCGCCGTTGTGGCGTGCCGCCTCGGGGATAATGCCGGTCGGCGGCCACGGCCTGCGGTCAGGCGCGGTGGTCGAGGTCCGGACAACCTGGCCGGACAGGTACCTGGCTGGCACCAGGGCAGTCTTCTGTGGAACGAGAGGTGACGCAGACGTGTCAACCGTCGATCCGGACTTCGTGCAACTGTTGACTGAGGACGGCGAACTGCGGTCCCATCCGGATCACCCGCTCACGCTGTCCGAGCAGGGCTACCGGTCCCTGTACCGCGACCTGGTGATGGTGCGTCGGATCGACACCGAGGCGACCGCGCTGCAGCGTCAGGGTGAGCTGGGGTTGTGGGTGCCGTGCCTGGGTCAGGAGGCAGCTCAGGTGGGGTCCGGTCGGGCTCTGCGGCCGAGCGACCACGCCTTTCCCAGTTACCGTGAACACGGGGTGGCCTGGTGTCGGGGTATCGAGCCACTGACGCTCCTCGAGATGTGGCGGGGCGTGACCAACGGAGGTTGGGACCCCGCCCGGACCAACTTCCACCTCTACACCCTCGTCGTCGGTGCACAGGTGCTGCACGCCACCGGATACGCGATGGGGGTCGCGCGTGACGGCCTCGACGACGCGGTCGTCGCCTACTTCGGTGACGGAGCGTGCAGCCAGGGTGATGTGAACGAGGCATTCAGTTTCGCTGGTGTCTTCGACGCGCCGATCGTGTTCTTCTGTCAGAACAACCACTGGGCGATCTCCGCGCCGGTGAGCAGGCAGAGCAGGTTGCCGCTCTATCAGCGCGCCCACGGCTTCGGCTTTCCGGGGGTGCGGGTGGACGGTAACGACGTGTTGGCCTGCCTCGCGGTGACCCGGACCGCGCTGGACCACGCGCGCTCGGGTAACGGGCCGTTCCTCATCGAGGCGTACACCTACCGGATGGGAGCGCACACCACATCCGACGACCCGACCCGGTACCGGTCCCCGGACGAGGTGGCCCACTGGCAGGCGCGGGACCCGATCGCGCGGCTGGCCTCGCTGCTGCGCCGCGAGGGCATGGCCGACGGGGACTTCCTCGCGGCGGTGGGGGAGGAGGCCGACGTGATGGCCGCGCGGCTGCGGTCGGAGTGCCGCACCATGCCCGATCCCGACCCGCTGACCATGTTCAACCACGTCTACGCCGAACCGCACGGGCCGGTGTCGGCCGAGCGGGACTGGTACGAGCGCTACCTGGAGTCCTTCGTGGGCACTGACCAGGACCGCCGCTGACGTCGTGTCCGTCGACACCGCCAGCGGTCCGTGGTGCCGTCCACGGTCAGCGGAACCCGGCGATCTGATGGGGCAGGTAGGCCTCCTCCAGGGTGGCGATCTGGTCCGGTTCGAGCCGCACCTCGACGGCGGCGACAGCCTCGTCGAGGTGGTGCAGCCTGGTGGCGCCGACGATGGGAGCGGTGACCCCGGGGTACTGGGCCACCCAGGCCAGGGCGACCTGGGCCCGGGTCAGACCGCTGTCCCGGGCGACCCGGGCGACCCGTTCGACGGTGGCCCGGTCAGACTCCGCGGTGTCGTCGTACAGCATCCTGCCGAAGTTGTCGGACCGCAGCCGCTCGGTCACCTCGTCCCAGTCCCGGGTGAGCCGGCCACGGGCCAGCGGGCTCCACGGCAGCACCCCCACGCCCTGGTCGGCACACAGCGGAAGCATCTCCCGTTCCTCCTCGCGGTTCAGCAGGTTGAAGTGGTTCTGCATGCTGACGAACCGGGTCCAGCCGCGCAGGTCGGCGGTGTAGAGGGCCTTGCTGAACTGCCAGGCGTACATCGACGAGGCACCGATGTACCGGACCTTGCCGGCCCGGACGATGTCGTGCAGCGCCTCCAGCGTCTCCTCGACCGGTGTGGTGGGGTCCCAGCGGTGGATCTGGTACAGGTCGATGTAGTCGGTGCCGAGCCGGCGGAGGCTGTTGTCGATCTCGTTCATGATCGCCGCTCGGGACAGCCCACCGCCGTTGGGCCCCGGTCGCATCCGACCGTGCACCTTGGTGGCGATGACCACCTCGTCGCGTTCGGCGAAGTCGGCCAACGCGCGACCCAGGATCTGCTCGCTGCTCCCGTTGGAGTACACATTCGCGGTGTCGAAGAAGTTGATGCCCGACTCCAGCGCCCGCTGGATGAACGGTCGGCTCTGTTCCTCACCCAGACTCCACGGCTGGTTGCCCTGGTTGGGCTCGCCGTAACTCATGCAGCCAAGGCACAGGCGAGACACCTCAAGGCCGGTCCGACCAAGCTTCGTGTACTCCATGTTCTCCTGTCCTCCCTCAGGCCGCAGCCGGGAACAGCCCGACGAAATCGGTCACGCTGACCTGCGGAGCACCCGCATGGAGTGGTCGGTCACCGCGAGAGTGTCACCGGCCGAGTGTGGCCGATGGTCGGTGGACCCGTCGGTGGCGGTGTCCAGTACGACCTCCCACCCGGCCGCGTACTCGACCGGAGGCAGGACGAAGTCGATCGGCTCGTCGTGTGCGTTGAAACAGAGCAGGAAGGAGTCGTCCACGACCCGTTGCCCGCGCGCGCCCCGGTCGGGGACGCCCAGTCCGTTGAGGAACACCGCGACCGACTTGACCAGAGCGTCGTCCCAGTCCTGTTCGGTCATCTCCCCGCCGGACGGGCTCAGCCAGGCGATGTCGGGGAGTGGCTCGCCACCACCCCGGCGGACCGGGTGGCCGTCGAAGAACCTGCGCCGGCGGAACACCGGGTGCTTGCGACGCAGTCGGGCCACCATGGCGACGAAGTCGGTCAGTTCAGAGTCGACCCGACTCCAGTCGATCCAGGTCAACTCGCTGTCCTGGCAGTAGGCGTTGTTGTTGCCCCGCTGGGTGCGGCCGAGTTCGTCGCCGTAGAGCAGCATCGGGGTGCCCTGGGACAGCAACAGCGTGGCCAGGAAGTTGCGCCGTTGCCGGTCACGCAGGGCGACGATCCGTGGATCACCGCTGTGGCCCTCGACTCCGCAGTTCCAGGAGCGGTTGTCGTCGCTGCCGTCCCGGTTGTCCTCGCCGTTGTCCTCGTTGTGTTTGTCGTTGTAGGAGGTCAGGTCGTGCAGGGTGAACCCGTCGTGCGCGGTGACGAAGTTGATGCTGGCCACCGGGCGGCGGGTGGACGGCTCGTACAGGTCGGACGATCCGGTGATGCGGGAGGCGAACTCGCCCAGCGTGGCCGGTTGCCCCCGCCAGAAGTCCCGGACGGTGTCGCGGTACTTCCCGTTCCACTCGGTCCACAACGGCGGGAAGTTGCCCACCTGGTAACCGCCCGGCCCCACGTCCCACGGCTCGGCGATGAGTTTGACCTGACTGACCACCGGGTCCTGCTGGACGAGGTCGAAGAACGCCGACAGTCGGTCCACGTCGTAGAACTCCCGGGCCAGCGCCGAGGCGAGGTCGAAGCGGAAACCGTCGACGTGCATCTCGGTCACCCAGTACCGCAGCGAGTCCATGATCAGTTGCAAGGCGTGCGGGTTCCGGACGTTCAGTGAGTTGCCGGTGCCGGTGTAGTCCATGTAGTACTCCGGCTGGCTCTCGACCAGACGGTAGTAGGAGGCGTTGTCGATCCCGCGCAACGACAGGGTCGGCCCGAGTTGGTTGCCCTCGGCGGTGTGGTTGTAGACCACGTCGAGGATGACCTCGATTCCGGCCTCGTGCAGCGCCTTGACCATCGCCTTGAACTCCTGGACCTGCTGGCCGGTCTGCCCGGACGTGGAGTAGGCGTTGTGTGGAGCCAGATACCCGATCGTGTTGTATCCCCAGAAATTCGTCAGGCCACGGGCGACGAGGTCATGTTCCGGCACGAACTGGTGCACTGGCATCAACTCGATCGCAGTGACCCCGATTCGCCTCAGGTGGCTGATCACCGAGGGGTGTGCTATCCCGGCGTAACCGCCGCGCTGCGCCGGGGGTACATGCGGGTTGCCCATGGTCATCCCACGCACATGTGCCTCGTAGATCACCGTCTCGTTGTACGGGCGTACCGGCGGCCGGTCGTTGCCCCAGTCGAAGTACGGGTTGGTGACCACGCACTTGGGCATGTGCGGCGCGGAGTCGGTCGGGTCGGGCAGGTGTGGTTGGTCCTGGCGATAGCCGAACACCGAGGGATGCCAGTCCACCGCACCCTCGAACGACTTGGCGTAGGGGTCGAGCAGCAGCTTGGCCGGGTTGCACCGCGGTCCCACCTCTGGCTGGTAGGGGCCGTGGACCCGTAGGCCGTACCGCTGCCCTGGCTCCACCAACGGCAGGTATCCGTGCCAGACGAAACCGTCCACTTCCGGCAGATCCACCCGCGTCTCGGTCCCATGCTCGGAGAACAGGCACAGCTCGATCCGGTCGGCCGCCTCGGAGAAGACCGAGAAGTTGGTGCCCGCCCCGTCGTAGGTGGCTCCGAGCGGGTAGGCGGACCCGGGCCAGACCTCCATGTGTTCCCTTCCGTCACTCCGAGCATCACCGGGTGGCTGAGAGGCCTGTTACCGGTTGTCACCAACGTTGCCAAACGTCATCAGGCGTTGCCAACGTCACTCGACCGTAGTGCACAACAGTGTGGCATCTGGGCTCGTTCGGAAGCATGCGGTGACCACCGGACGAGACTCAGCTCTCCGGAGATTCGGAGGCCGGTTCGGTCGGCGCACTCGACGAACGGTGCTGGCAGTCGCACCACCCCCGACCGCGGCACCTGGAGTGCTTCCCCTCCCGGCAACGCTGGCAGATCACCGGTTCAGTCTCACCCGTGACGGGTATCGCCGCGCACCGTCCCGCGATTTCGTTACGCAACGTAGTTGAAGTTGTCAGACTGTGGCGGGATTGTTCACTGGAACGGCCCAACCGTCCGACCCCGGGGATAGCGTCGCACCCCGGACGTAGTGTGGAGTCGTGCGAGCAGAAACCCACCAGACGGTGAGCAGGATCGCGCCGGCCACCGGGCACTTCCAGGTGGTCAGCGACTTCACCCCGTCCGGGGACCAACCCCAGGCGATCGACGATCTGGAACGGCGACTGCGCGCCGGCGAGCGTGACGTCGTGCTGCTGGGTGCCACCGGCACCGGTAAGTCGGCCACCACCGCGTGGCTGATCGAACGGCTACAGCGACCGGCGTTGATCATCGAGCCGAACAAGACGTTGGCCGCGCAGATCGCCAACGAGTTGCGCGGGATGCTTCCGAACAACGCGGTCGAGTACTTCGTGTCGTACTACGACTACTACCAGCCTGAGGCCTACGTACCGCAGACCGACACCTACATCGAGAAGGACTCCTCGATCAACGACGAGGTGGAACGTCTGCGGCACTCGGCCACCATGAGTCTGCTC
>DATCXL010000875.1:0-2554 GCA_036565825.1 Mycobacteriales bacterium | reverse complement strand
TCCGGCAGCGTCACCTTCAGCGCGTCGGAGACGCCCACCGAGTCGCCGACGAGGTAGCCGACCAGGCTGTCCGCGTGTACCGCCACAGCGGCCTCTCGTACCCCGGGCAACTCACGCAGGGCCGCCTCGATCTCGCCGAGTTCGATCCGGTAGCCGCGCAGCTTCACCTGGTCGTCGGTGCGCCCGAGGTAGTCCAGCGTGCCGTCGCGGCGCCAGCGGGCCAGGTCGCCGGTCGCGTACATCCGCTCCCCCGGCCCGCCGAACGGGCAGGGCGGGAATCGGTGCTCGGTGAGCTCCGGGTGACCAAGATAGCCGCGGGCGATCTGCGGGCCGGGACCAGGCCGACCAGCGCGTCCCGCCAGTGCTGTTCGGTCATCGGCAGGTCCTGCCGGATCCGGCAGGGCAGGTTGTACACCGACGAACCCGGGTCGAGCTGGTTGGACACCAGATCCGCTCCTGCCCGAACGACGCGGGGAAGGTCCATTCCCTGCTGCTGTCGGTCATGATCTCCCCTACCTGCGGTCAAGCTTCGGGATGGTCGTCTTCGGTTGCCCAGGTGCGGTGGGCTCGGTCGGCTTGCCTTGGCGAGCACGCATTTCCTCGATCCGTTCGACCAGCGTGGCCACGGTGGACGCCTCGAACAGCGTCTTCATCGCCAGCCGAACGCCGGTTGACCTGCGGATCTGCGCCATCAGCTGGATGGCCACCAGCGAGTTGCCGCCCAGCGCGAAGAAGTCGTCGTGTACGCCGATCTTGTCCACGCCGAGCACCTCGGCCCACTGGCCGGCGATCTCGATCTCCAGCTCGGTACGCGGCGCCACGAACTCGTCGTCCGACACGGATGACTCGGCCGTCGCCGGCTCGGTCTCGGCATCGGCCAGATCGGTCGCGGTGACACGTTGGGCGAACAGGTCGCGCACCGGCCGTGGGCTGATCACCACCTGCGGGCCGAGGTCGGCGGACAGCGCCCGCAGGAACGCCTCGGCGCCGTCCACCGGCCGGATGCCGAACGAGTCCGGCGCCGCGGCCCGCTGCCGGGCGAGGCCGCCGCTGACCGCACCGGAATCGACCTGGCGCAGCACGAAGTCCTCGATCTCGACAAGTACCCGCCCGTCGTCGTCGAACAGCAGCAGGTCGGCCGCGACCACCTGGTCACCCGTCGAGTCGCGGTACTTCAGGTGGCTGTGGAAGTTTGCCGGCAGCGCCGCGTGCACGACCAGTCGACCGTAGCTCATCGGCAGGTAGGTACCGCTGCCCCGACCATGGCCGAACGCGGTGGCCACATCCAGCAGGGCAGGATGCAGGCCCCACGAACCGAGGTCACCCGCCACGGCGTCCGGCGCGCTGATCGACGCGAGCTCCTCGCCCGCGCCCAGGTGGTGGCCGCGCAGCGCGGCCCAGCGCGGGCCGAAGGTGACCATGCTGGTGCGGCCCATGCCGAACGCCTGTTCGCCATCGAGTACCGCGCAGCGCGCCGTCACCGACGCGATGTCCACTGTGGGCGGTGTACCGGCCGGTACCCAGCTCACCGTACCGCGCACGTGCACCTTGGACACGCCGGCCGACCGGCTGATCACGCTGAAGTCCGCACCGTCGAACTCGACACGGTACTCGGCGCTGGTGCCGTCCGGCACTGCGAACGGCTCCAGGAACGCCACGTCCCGCAGCTCGACCACGTGACCGTCGCTCGGCGCGGGCACGGTCGCCGCGATCGCGGCCCGCACGGTCTCCAGGTGTGCGGTGCCCGGAACCACCGGCACACCACCGATCCGGTGTTCGTCGAGCATCCAGTGGCTCGCCGCGGACACGATGCCATGGCAGCCGGACCCGGTGCGCGTGGTCAGGATCGGATGCTCGACCGGGCCGAGCGCCTGCTCGCGGGACGACCGGACGGTGCTGGGCGCGCTCACCTCGGCGGCCATCCCGACCTCGTCCCAGCCGCCCCAGTTGTGCGCCACCACCCGGGCCCGCCAGCCGTGGTCCGCGCGGGCGTAGGCGTCCAGGAAGCTGTTCGCCGCACAGTAGTCGACCTGACCGAAGTCGCCGGACACCGCGGTGACCGACGAACACAGCGCGACGAAGTCCATCGGCAGGTCGGCGAACACCTCGGCGAGCGCCAATGTGCCGGCGATCTTCGGCGCGAGTACAGCCTCGGCGGCCACCCGGTCCTTCACTTCGGCGACCCCGCCGCCGGGCAGTCCGGCCGCGTGCACGATACCGGTGGCGCAACAGGTCGACGTCGGGAATGACCACCAGGGCGCGACGTGCCTGCGCGGTGATCGCCTCGTCGTCCGGTTCATCGGCCAAACCGTTGAAGGTGGCCAGATCGAATCCCGGCCGCACGGTCGAAACGTGCGGTGTCAGGCGGTACGACTCCTCACGGCTGGCCGCTGGCGCCAACACTGGTGGCTGCGGTAGGTCACAATATGAGCGGACCGGCGGCTCGCCAGAGCCTGACCTGGGATCCTCCCTACTGGTACGTGTCCGCAACCGCACCACAGCACCTCACACGTACAGTCAGCGGCACCGGCCGTTCTCCGGGCCAACCGAAGCC
>DATCXL010000870.1:0-3175 GCA_036565825.1 Mycobacteriales bacterium | reverse complement strand
ACGGTCGCGGCGGCCGCGACGAGCCCGAGTGCCGCGGTGGCGGCACGGGCCGACTTGCGGAAGTGTGTCATCGGGGATCTCCCCACAACGTGCACCTGGTGCGACGGCGGGATCGAGACCGTGCCGACAGGTGCAACTGTTCGCGGACGTTCCGGGATAACCGGCGCCGGCACCCAGAACCAACGCGTAGGACGACCTTCCGTACGGAAGTGGCCGAACCATAGGGAAATACTCCGCCGACCAACAGTCTCCTAATCGAGTGGCCGAGGCGGTATAAAGACTGGTTGACCTGAATTCGGACTTCAGGCCTCATTGACCCCCAGTCGGTCCAAGATCATCCGGCGTACCGCCTTGGCGTCCGCCTGACCCCGGGTGGCCTTCATGACCGCCCCGACCAGCGCGCCCACCGCGGCGACCTTCCCGCCCCGGATCTTGGCGACCACGTCGGGCTGTGCCGCGAGCGCCGCGTCCACCGCCGCACCAATGGCGCCGGTGTCGCTGACCGTGTGCAGCCCGCGTTCGGTGACGACCGTGTCGGGATCCTTTCCGGACTCCAGCACACCGTCCACCACCTGACGGGCCAGGCCGGTCGACAGCGTCCCGGAGATCACCAACTCGACGACCCGAGCCACCTGTTCGGGCGTGATGTCCAGTTCGGACGGCTCCACCACCGCGGCGTTGGCCTTCTGCGCGAGGTAACCCAGCCACCAGTTGCGAGCCTCGGCCGCCGGCGCCCCGGCCGCGATGGTTGCGGCGACAAGATCGATCACGCCGGCGTTCGCCATCGCCTCCAGGTCTGCTGGGGACGCGTCCAACTCCTCGGCCAACCTGTGCCGGCGCACCGCGGGCAGCTCTGGCAACGTGGCGCGCAGCCGCTCCACCCAGGCCGGGTCCGGCGCCAGTGGCACCAGGTCGGGTTCGGGGAAGTACCGGTAGTCGGTGGCCTCCTCCTTGGACCGTCCTGACGTGGTCTCGCCGGTGTCCTCGTGGAAGTGTCGGGTCTCCTGAACCACCCGCTCGCCGGCGTCGAGCACCAGCGCCTGCCGCCTCATCTCGAACCGGACCGCACGTTCCACCGAACGCAGCGAGTTCACGTTCTTGGTCTCGGAGCGGGTACCCAACAAACCGCTACCCAGGGGCGCCAGCGACGTGTTCACGTCACAGCGCAGACTGCCCTGTTCCATCCGCACGTCCGACACGCCCAGCGTGCGCACGACGTCGCGCAACTCGGTCACGTAGGCACGGGCCACCTCCGGCGCCCTGTCCCCGATGCCCAGCACCGGTTTGGTGACGATCTCCACCAACGGGATGCCGGCCCGGTTGTAGTCCACCAAGGAGTGGGTGGCACCGTGGATACGTCCCTCCGCACCACCCACGTGCAGCGACTTGCCGGTGTCCTCCTCCAGGTGCACCCGCTCGATGCCGATCCGGTAGGTCACCGGCCCGGCGTCGGTGACCACCTCGACGTCCAGCCAACCCTCGGTACACAGTGGCTCGTCGTACTGGCTGGTCTGGAAGTTCTTTGGCATGTCCGGGTAGAAGTAGTTCTTGCGCGCGAACCGACACCACGACGCGATACCACAGTGCAGGGCAAGGCCGATCCTGATGGTGGACTCGATCGCGGCCGCGTTGGCCACCGGCAAACTGCCGGGCAGGCCCAGGCAGACCGGACAGACCTGGGTGTTGGGTTCGGCACCGAACTCCGTCGGACAGCCGCAGAACATCTTCGACCTGGTACCCAGTTCGACGTGGGTCTCCAGTCCGATCGCCGGCTCGTAGCGGGCGGTGACGTCCTGGTAGGACGGCAGGGTGACAGTCATTTCAGCGCTCCCGGAACAGGCGCGAACAGATCAGGTAGACGGCGGCAACCAGCGGGACGGACGCGGCCAGCGTGACCAGGCCGGCGGTCGTGGAGGACTCAGCCATACCCACGCCCAGAGCGCACATCGCCGCCATCACGAACACCAGGGTTGAGTACTCCCCGGGCCCGGACTTCCTGGCACCGCGCGGTGCGGGCGGCCGGTCGGCCGACTCAGGTGCACTCACAGCGGGGGCGCCTCCTCCATCAACGACCCACCCCGATGCTGGGCCACCGAGACCTCGACCGCAGCGGCCACCCGGTAACACCGGTCGTCGGCCAGTGCGGGCGCCATCACCTGGAGCCCGACCGGCAGACCCTCGGACAGTCCACAGGGCACCGAGATGGCCGGCAGGCCCGCCAGCGAGGCCGGCAGTGTGCACAGGTCGGCCACGTACATCGCCATCGGGTCGTCAACCCGTTCACCCAGTGGGAACGCCACCGTGGGTGTCGCCGGCGAGACCAACACGTCGACGTCGGCGTAGGCGGCTTCGAAGTCCCGACTGATCAGGGTGCGTACCTTCTGCGCCTGGCCGTAGTACGCATCGTAGTAGCCGCTGGACAGCGCGTAGGTGCCCAGGATGATCCGCCTTTTGACCTCGGGGCCGAACCCGGCCTCGCGGGTCAGCGACATGACCTCCTCCAGCCCGCGCACCCCGTCGTCGCCGACCCGCAGTCCATACCGGACGGCGTCGAAACGGGCCAGGTTGGACGAACACTCGCTGGGCGCGATCAGGTAGTAGGCCGGCAGGGCGTAGCTGAAGTGCGGGCAGGACACCTCCATCACCGAGGCACCCATCTGTTCCAGCGACGCCACGGCCGCCCGGAACGCCGCCTCCACACCCGGCTGGTACCCCTCACCACCCAGTTCCCGCACCACGCCGACGCGCAGTCCGGTCAGGTCACCGGAACCCCCCTCGCGGGCGGCCGCCACCACCGGTGGCACCGGGGCGTCGATGCTGGTCGAGTCCAACGGGTCGTATCCGCCGATGGTGGCGTGCAGCAGGGCCGCGTCGAGCACGGTCCGGGCCAGCGGTCCGGCCTGGTCCAGTGAGGAGGAGAACGCGATGAGGCCGTAGCGCGACACTCCGCCGTAGGTCGGTTTGTGGCCGACCAGCCCGCACACCGCGGCCGGCTGGCGGATCGATCCGCCCGTGTCGGTGCCGATCGCCAACGGAGCCTGGTAGGCGGCCACCGCGGCAGCCGACCCACCGGAGGAACCACCGGGTACCCGGTCGAGGTCCCACGGGTTGTGCGACGGGCCGAACGCGGAGTTCTCGGTGGACGAACCCATCGCGAACTCGTCCATGTTGGACT
>DATCXL010000092.1:0-5277 GCA_036565825.1 Mycobacteriales bacterium | reverse complement strand
GGGGGAGCCGGTCCGGTTCAGGGTGCAGATCAGCGGCCGGGGTACACCCGGATTCCGGGTCGACGACATCGGTGAGCAGGTGATCCAGGCGCACACCCGGCGGACCATCCAGATCCCTGCCAGGGTGGAGCGCTCGGGTCTGTTCGTGGTCGACGCGCTGGTGACCACACCGTCCGGCCAGCCGCTCGGGGTCAACGGCGAGCCGGTGCAACTCAAGGTGCGCAGCACCGCCTACGGCCTGATCGGGCTGGTCATCACCGGTGTCGCGCTCGCCCTGCTGCTGCTGTTGATCATCCGCAGGTTGGTGCTGCGGATCCGTCGGCACCGCAGCACCGGGCGGACCGGCCCGTCGGACTCGGCCCCGGCCAACGACCAGGTGGCCGACGACGGGACCGGGCAGGATGGGACCGGGCATGATGGGACGGGCAGGGACCAGATCGGGGAGGATCCCATCGGGGAGAACCGTGTCGGGGAGACCGCCGTCGGTGTGACGATCGGTGCTCCGGTGCGCGCCTCGGTGGAACGGAGCCCCGTGTGACCCAGCCGCCACCGGGGCCACCACACGGGTCACCGCAGCGACCGTGGCGCAGACCGCCAGCCAGCCCACCACCACATCCGGCACAGGGTCCGACACGGGGTCCGACACCGGCCGCACCACCGGCACAACCGTCGGAGCCACCGCCGGATCCGGAACCCGACCGGTCCGGCGACAGCGAGCAGACGATCATCCTGACCCCGGCCCAGATCGAGCGGTACACCCGTGCGATGGATCGGACCGGTACCGGGCGGGGGCACCGCCCGCCACCCGGGGACCCCGCGGCCCGTTCGACCGGACATCCACACCAACCGGCCCAACCATCCGAGCCGTCCGGGAGCCGGTCCGGGCAGGCCCAACCAGACCGACGTCCGGGCGACAACCAGACCGGATCCGGCACACCGGCCCATGCCGAGCCGAGCCTCGGACGGTCCAGCCGGATCATGATGGTGGCCACCGCGGGCAGTAGGCTGACCGGCTTCCTGCGCAGCCTGGCCATCGCCTCGGCGATCGGGTTCGGCTTCGTCGGCGACGCGTACAACACCGCCAACACGCTGCCCAACATCGTCTACGAACTGCTGCTCGGCGGGGTGCTCACCTCGGTGGTCATACCGCTGCTCGTGCATGCCCAGCACGACGATGCCGACGGTGGTGAGGCGTACACCCAACGGCTGCTCACCCTGTCCACCGTTGTGTTGGGGGTGGCCACCGCGGCAGCCATGCTGGCCGCGCCGCTGCTCACCGCGCTCTACGTCGGCGGCGACTCACCCAAGGCGCACCTGACCACGGTGTGGGCGTGGCTGCTGCTGCCGGAGATCTTCTTCTACGGGCTGGGCGCACTGTTCGGCGCGATCCTGAACACCAGGGGTGTGTTCGGCGCGCCGATGTGGGCTCCGATCGTCAACAACGTGGTGGTGGTCGTCACCGCGGTGGTGTTCCTGGCCCTGCCCGGACCCAGGACGCTGGACCCGACCACGATCAGCACCGCGCAGGTACTGGTACTGGGCGTCGGTACGACGGTGGGCATCATCGCGCAGGCACTGGTGCTGATGCCGTACCTGCGCCGGGTCGGTTTCCGCTGGCGGTTCCGGTTGGATCTGCGTAACTCCCGGCTGGGCGAGGCGGGCACGCTGGCGCTGTGGGTCATCGGCTACGTCGGGATCAGCCAGGTCGGCTATGTGGTACAGACCCGGATCGCCAACGGCGTCGACGTGGCCGGGCACAGTTACGCCGTCTTCACCAACGCCAGCCTGCTCTTCCAGATGCCCTACGGAATCCTGGGCGTTTCCCTGTTGACCGCGCTGATGCCACGGATGAGCCGGGCCGCGGCCCGAGGGGACACCGGCGGGGTGATCTCCGACCTGTCCCTGGGCAGCCGGCTCTCGGCGGCGGCGCTGCTGCCGGTGACCGCCGTGTTGATCGTGCTCGGGCCGGCGCTGGGCACCGTGATCTTCAGCCTGGGACGGGCCGGCGAGGGTGGCCGCCAGGTGGGTGTGGTGCTGGCGCTGTCGGCGTTCGGCCTGGTGCCGTTCGCGATCACCATGCTGCAACTGCGGGTGTTCTACGCGACCAAGGACGCCCGCACCCCGCTGCTGATCAACATCGTCATGGTCGCGGTCAAGGTGGTGCTCAGCGTGCTGGTGGCGCTACTGCTCGCACCGACCCAACTGGTCACCGGGCTGGCGGTGGTGACAAGCATCTCGTACGTCGTTGGCGCCCTGGCCGGTGAGGTCGCGTTGCGCCGCCGGTTCGGAGTACCCGACACCCCGCGGGTGCTGCGCACGGTCGGCCGGCTGACCGCGGCGTCCGTGCTGGCGGTCGGGGTCGGCTTCGCCACCCAGGCCGTGATCGCCGCGGTGTTCGGGGTGGGGGTCGCCGGCTCGACCGTGGCGCTGGTGGCGTGCACGCTGGTCATGCTCGTCGTGGTGGTGATGGCCGCGCTGGCGCTGCGCGTGGAGGAGATCAGTGAGATGGTTGGCATGGTACGGCGGCGGACCAGGCGAACGTGACAGGTAAACCAGCACGTTCGGTCCGGCGTCGTGACTTCGAAGGTCGGTTGTCGACGTGGCACGGCTGACGGACAACCCGGGGCGGGGACGCCCGGGCCACGACACGTCATCAGCCACGTCTCGGTGGGGATGTGGGGGAGCGGAGGAGTGGTGAGCGCGGACACGGCCAGCCCGTCACGCGGTGGCGTGGGGGTCGTCGGAGACCGCTACCGCCTCGTCGAGCGAATCTCGGCGGATGACACGACGGAGTTCTGGCGGGCGCACGACCAGTTGCTCGCGCGGCCGGTGGCTCTGACCGTACATTCTCCCGGCGGCGAGGCGGCCCGGGACTTTCTCGCCCAGGCGCACCGGCTCAGTACCCTCACCCACCCCGCGGTGGCCCGGGTCTACGACGCGGTCGACGAGGGACGTCGGGCGTACGTGGTCAGTGAGTGGGTCGAGGGAACCCCCCTGTCGGAGGTACTGACCGAGGAGGCGCTGGAGCCGAACGAGGCGGCCATGCTGGTCAGTCGGCTGGCCGAGGCGGTGGCCCAGGCGCACGCGGCCGACCTCGCCTTCGGCGACCTACACCCCGACCGCATCTTCTTCAGCCGCCGCGGCACGGTGTTGTCCCGCATCGCCACCGGTCAGTCCAGCCCGGCCGACGACATCCGTGGACTGGGCGCGCTGCTCTACGCCGCACTCACCGGGCAGTGGCCGCTCGGCCCGGACGGCGGTCGGACCACGCTGCGGCCAGCCAGCATGGTGGGCGGACGGCTCAGTTCGCCACGGCAGGTGCGTGCCGGAGTTCCGCATGACCTGTCCGCGCTGACGATGCGGGCGCTGGAACCGGACGATCCACGCGGTATCCGCAGTGCCGAGGCGATCGTGACCGTGCTGGGCGACCGGGTGCGACCGACAGGTTACGAGGAGCCCTACGAACAGGCCTACCAACAGTCCTACGAGGCGCCCTACGAGGAGCCCTACCAGCAGGGCCAGTACGGTCCGCCGGCCGAACCGGGTGGTTACCAACCGCAGCCGCACCCGGCTCAGCAGTACGGCGGGAGCGAGGCGTTCCGATACGAACGACCCGACCCCTACCAGCACGGCGGATACCAGAACTACCAGGACTACGACGAACCCGAACACCGCCGTTCCCGGTGGGTCACCATCACCGCGATCGCGGTGTGTGTGCTCGCGCTGTCCCTGATCGGCTGGCTGATCGGCTCGGTGGTCAGCCATGTGCCCTCCGAGGGCGGCGGACGGGCCAAGCAGCCGTTGGACCTGAGCAACACCCCCACGCAGCAGCCAACCCCGTCGCCGACCTCACAGGCGATCACCGGCACCACCCTGCCCCCGGCCGGGGTGAAGTTGTTCGATCCGCAGGGGGATGGCCAGGACAACCCGAACGACGTCAGTAAGGCGATCGACGGTGACCCGGCCACCGGATGGTCGACGGTCGAGTACCGGCGCAATGCCACCTTCGGCAACCTCAAGACGGGGATGGGCATCATCGTCGACCTGGGTGAGCCCGCCGCGGTGCACCAGGTCACCGTCCAGACGACCACTCCGGGGGCGGCTGTGGAGATCCGGGCCGGCGACCAGCCGGGCGGTGGGGCTGACTCCTACCAGGTGGTGGGAAAGGCCACCGACCTCGGTGGGTCCGCGGTGACGATCCCGGTCTCCGGTGACGGCGAGCACCGCTACTGGGTCGTGTGGATCACCAAGCTGGCCCCGGCCAGCAGTGGGAACTTCCAGGCGTCGCTCGCCGAGGTGCAGTTCCGGCAGTAGAGTCCATCAGGCAAGAGGTGCGGTTTGCGTGCTTCGTCCCTCACCAATCAACGCCAGCCCCGGTCATGAGCCCGGTCGGGGGGTCGGTGGCCGTGGTTATTCTCGCCGCGTGACAGCAGCATCCGGACGCAGCGACGCCGAGTTGCTCGCGGCGCACTCGAGCGGGGACTCCCACGCGTTCGAGGAACTGATCCGGCGGCACCAGGACCGACTGTGGGCGGTCGCACTGCGTACCCTGCGCGACCCCGACGAGGCAGCCGACGCGTTACAGGACGCGCTGATCTCGGCGTTCCGTGCGGCCGGCACGTTCCGCGCCGAGGCGGCCGTGACGACCTGGCTGCACCGCATCGTGGTGAACGCCTGCCTGGACCGGATGCGCCGCCGACAGGCGCGACCCACCGTGGCGCTACCCGAGCGGAGCGCCGGCGAACTGGCCGACGGGCACGACCGGATGGCCGAACGGGACACCGCGCTGACCATCGAGGCCGCCCTGGGCACGCTGCCGACCGAACAGCGTGCCGCGATCATCCTGGTGGACATCGAGGGATACTCGGTGGCCGACACTGCCAGAATCCTGGGGGTGGCCGAGGGCACGGTGAAGAGCCGGTGTGCCCGCGGCCGGGCTCGGCTGGCGGGCTTACTGGGGCAGTTGCGGAACCCTGGCAACGACGAGGCCGTCCCATCTCACAGCGGCATATCCCAGAGCGGTGTTGGGAGGAAGGTCGATGGCGGTTGACGGCCAGCGGTCCCCTGCCCCGGATCCAGCCGGCCACTACGACCTGAACACCCTGTCCCTGTTCGACGCCGACGCGTTCGAACCGCGGGTCTCCGAGCGGCTTCGCGAACACACCTCCGACTGCCCGGTGTGCGGGTCGGTGCTGGCCAGCCTTCGCGGGGTGCGCGCCGAACTGGCGGCACTGCCCACGCCGCGGCTGCCGGCGGGCGTGGCCGACCGCATCGGCG
>DATCXL010000845.1:0-6705 GCA_036565825.1 Mycobacteriales bacterium | reverse complement strand
CAGTGGCCCGAACCCGAAGGCGAAGCCCACCGCGATCGGAGCGAGCACCGCCAGCAGACCCGGGGTGGCCAGTTCCCGCAGCGAGTCCTTGGTGCAGATGTCGACAACCCGCCCGTATTCCGGCTTTTCGGTGCCGTTCATGATGCCGGGCCGGGTACGGAACTGTTCACGCACCTCGAACACCACCCGACCGGCTGCCCGAGAGACCGCGTTGATGGCCAGTCCGGAGAACAGGAACACCACCGAGGCCCCGATGATCAGACCCACCAGGTTGTCCGGCCGGTAGACAAGGAACCTGGCGGTGATCTCGGTCGGGGTGAGTGCGTCCCCGATCGCCGTCACCACCGCGGTGGTGAACGAGCCGAACAGTGCGGTCGCCGCGAGCACCGCGGTGGCGATCGCGATGCCCTTGGTGATCGCCTTGGTGGTGTTACCGACCGCGTCGAGGTCGGTGAGCACCTGCGCGCCACGCTCGTCGATGTCCCCGGACATCTCGGCGATGCCCTGCGCGTTGTCGCTGACCGGGCCGAAGGTGTCCATCGACACGATCACCCCGGCGGTGGTCAGCAGTCCACAGCCGGCCAGTGCCACCGCGTACAGCGACACCACGACGGAGCCGCTGCCGAGCAGGAAGGCCCCGAACACCGCGGCGGCGATCACCAGCGCCGAGTACACCGCCGACTCCAGACCGACCCACATGCCGGCCAGGATCACCGTGGCCGGACCGGTGAGCGAACTGTTGCCGATGTCGCGAACCGGCCGGCGGCTGGTCTCGGTGAAGTACCCGGTCAGCAACTGGATGGCGCTGGCCAGCAGGATGCCGATCAGCACCGCGACGAAACCGATCACCGCGGGGCTGCCGGTGGCATCGGTGACCTGGTTGACCAGGCCGTCGAACGAACCGGGCAGGTAGGCGAACGCGCCGACCAGCACCAGCACCAGCGAGCAACCGGCGGACACGAAGAAGCCGCGGTTGATCGCGGTCATACCGGACCGGTCGGTGGCGCGAACGTTGGTGGCCAGCACACCGACCACCGAGCTGATGATGCCGATGCCGGCGATGATGAGCGGGAAGACGAGGCCCTTGGCGCCGAACGCGAGCTGACCCAGGATCAGCGCGGCCACCAGGGTCACCGCGTAGGACTCGAACAGGTCGGCCGCCATGCCGGCGCAGTCACCCACGTTGTCACCGACGTTGTCGGCGATGGTCGCGGCGTTACGCGGGTCATCCTCGGGAATCGACTGCTCGACCTTGCCGACCAAGTCAGCACCCACGTCAGCGGCCTTGGTGAAGATACCGCCGCCCACCCGCATGAACATGGCGAGCAGGGCACCGCCGAAGCCGAAGCCCTCCAGCACGGTCGGCGCGTTCTGGTTGAACATCAGGAGGACCACCGAGGCACCCAGCAGGCCGAGGCCGATCGTGATCATGCCGACCACACCGCCGGTCCGGAAGGCGATCCGGAACCCGTGCTTGGGTCCGGTCTCCCGGGCCGCCGCGGCGACCCGCACGTTCGCCCGGGTGGCCAGCGTCATACCGATGAATCCCACCGCTGCCGAGAACCCCGCGCCGACCAGGAAGAACACCGCCCGGCCTATCTGGACCGCGGCGCCCCCCTCGTTGGTCGGCAGGAACAACAGCACGACGAACACGATCGCCGCGAAGACCGCCAGGGTGCGGAACTGACGGTTGAGGTAGGCGCGAGCGCCCTCCTGGACCGCCTTGGCGATCTCCTGCATCTTGGGGGTTCCCTGACCCGCCGCCATGACCTCCCTGATGAGGAAGTAGGCGAAGACCAGAGCCCCGACAGCGAGCAGGAAGATCACCGTGACGAAGACGTAGTCACCACCGGCGATCTTCGGGGCCTCCGCTAGGGACAGCCGGGACATGCGTCCTCCTGTACGACAGGTTGGCGAACAGCCTCAGCGGCGCCGGTCGGCGAGTGGTGCTGCACGCAGTCATGTGCGACGGGATCGCCGATGGCGTTCATCGCAGAACGGGCGGAGTGTACGGGAGCACGAACGGCACGCCCAAGGCAGGGCCGCCGTGCCGCCCCGTCACACGCACCGTTGCGCGCCGCTGCCTGGTTCGGGCACAGACTCTACCGCGAACACCAACCGACCGGATACCTCTCACCACGGTTCGTCCGACCGCTGACCGCCACATGACTGCCACATGACCGACACATGACTGCCGCCGCATGGCCGCCGGGCTCCTGTGACGGTCAGTCCTTGATCGGCCACCGCATGTGCACCCGGGTGCCATCGGCACGCCGTTCCACCCGCAGGTCGTCGACGACACCGGCCAGGACGGCCAGCCCCAGGCGCTCGGACTCGACCCACCCCGGTGTCTCGGCCAGACCCATCTCGGTGATCTCGGTGACCTCGGTGGCAACCCAGGCGGCCGGCGACCCGTCGTCGGTCCGTCCGACCGTCCGGGTACCGGCTCCCAGGACCTCGCCGACGACTCCCGAGGCACCTGTCAGGCTGGCCACCAGATCGATGCGGTCCGGTGTGGCGCCCGCCACACCATCCGCCACACTGTCGGTGACGACGATGGTGAAGTCCTCCCCGTCAGTGAGTTCCAGGATTACCGGGGCGTCGACCCCATGTCGCTGGTGCAGCCGCACCGCACGGGCGCAGGCCTCACCGACGGCCAACCGGACGTCGTCGAGTAGTTCCTCGTTCACACCGCTGCGCCGGGCCATCGCCGAGGCCACCAGTCGAGCGGTTCGGACATGCGCCGGCCTGGGGGCCAGCCGCAGGGTCACCGTGGCCACGGCTCAGCCTGTCCCGGAGTCCACGACGGCATCGTCCACCGTGCGGTACACCGAGAAGACGTCATCCAGCCCGGTGATCCGTAGCAGTTTCAGGACCCGTTCCTGGGGACAGACCAGGTCAAGACTCCCGCCCAGCTCTCTGGCCTTGTTCAACGATCCCACCAGCACGCCCAGGCCGGTCGAGTCGATGAACTCCACGCTCGTCAGGTTCACCACCAGCCGTCGCTGGCCCGCGTCGAGCAGGTCGGCGATCCGGTCGCGCAGGGTGGGCGCCGTATAGACGTCCACCTCGCCGGCCACCTCGAGCACGGTGTAACCGGGTTCGTCGCGGCTGTTCAGGGTGATGTCCACGGCACACGCACCTCCGTGATAGTCCTACCTTGCAGATCCCAGTCGTACACGGTCTGACCCGCCCCACAGGCCCCCCGATCCAACCAAAGTGTGGCGTGCGAGAGTGAATCGGTGGCGCGGACCGAGGCGATCGACCGTGGTCGGGCGTTGCTCGACCACATGTTGGCGGGCACGCACCCGGCCGGAACGTCACCGGTCACACACATCCAGCAGGTGCCCGCACGCACCGGTTCGCACGCACCGTGGCCATCCTGGGTCCCCTCACCGCTGGTCGAGCGGTTCGCCACCCAGGGTATCGAACGACCCTGGGAACACCAGGTTCACGCCGCCGCGTTGGCCTGGTCGCGAACCCCACTGGTGATCGCCACCGGCACCGCGTCGGGCAAGTCGCTGGCCTACCAACTCCCGGTGCTGTCCACCCTGCTCCTCGACGAGCGGTCCACGGCGTTGTACCTGGCCCCCACCAAGGCGTTGGCCAACGACCAACTCCGATCGGTGCTGCGACTGTCCCCCGGGGTCCGTGCTGCCAGCTACGACGGTGACACCCCGATCGAGGAACGTCGGTGGGTACGCGCACACGGCCAACTGGTGTTCACCAACCCGGACATGCTGCACCGGGCAATCCTGCCCCGGCACGCCCAGTGGCGATCATTCCTACGTCGGCTCCGCTACGTCGTGGTTGACGAGTGTCACGTCTACCGTGGCGTGTTCGGGTCCCACGTATCCCACGTGCTGCGTCGCCTACGCCGGATCTGCGCCCGATACGGCGCGTCACCGACGTTCGTCCTCGCCTCGGCCACGGTCGCCCAGCCAGAACAACTCGGTGCACGCCTGACCGGCCTGGACCGGGTGGTGGCGGTGACCGAGGACACCTCGCCCCGCGGCGGAACCACCTTCGCGTTGTGGGAACCGCCGCTCACCGACATGGCCGGGGAGAACGGCGCGCCGGTGCGGCGGTCCGCGACCACCGAGGCGGCCCGGTTGCTGGCCGGCCTGGTGATCGAGGGCGCCCGAACGTTGGCCTTCGTCCGGTCGCGGGCGGCCACCGAGGTGGCGGTGCTCACCGCGCGCCGCATGTTGGAGGACAGCGCGCCCGAGTTGGCCGGTCGGATCGCCGCCTACCGCGGTGGGTACCTGCCCGAGGAACGGCGGGCGCTGGAACGGTCGCTGCTCGACGGCACGTTGCTCGGCGCCGCGGCGACCAACGCCCTGGAGTTGGGTATGGACATCGCCGGCCTGGACGCCGTGGTGCTCGCCGGTTTCCCGGGCACTCTGGCCTCGTTGTGGCAGCAGGCCGGCCGGGCTGGGCGCGCGGGTGAGGACGCGTTGGTCGTCTTCGTCGCGCGCGACGACCCACTGGACACCTACCTCGTACACCACCCCGAGGCGGTGTTCGGTCGACCGATCGAGGCCACCGTGTTGGACCCGGACAACCCGCACGTGCTCGGCCCCCAACTGTGTTGTGCCGCCGCCGAACTGCCGCTGACACCCGACGAACTGCCCCTCTTCGGGGAGAGGGCGGCCGAACTGATGCCCACCCTGGAGCGTGACCGGAACCTGCGTCGCCGGCCCACCGGGTGGTACTGGACGTCCCGCGAGCAACCCGCCGTGGACATCCGGGGCGCCGGCGGCGAACCGGTGACCGTTGTCGAGGCAGCAACCGGCCGGGTGCTCGGTACCGTCGACCGCGACGCCGCACACTCCACCGTCCATACCGGAGCGGTGTACCTGCACCAGAGTCAGAGCCACCTGGTCGACGAACTCGACCTCGACGGCGGGGTGGCTCTGGTGCACGCGGAGGAACCCGACTGGACCACGTCGGCGCGGGAGTTCACCGACATCCGCATCCTGGACACACTGCGCAGCCGTGACCTGGGTGAGGTGACCCTGCACCTGGGGACCGTGCAGGTGAGTAACCAGGTCGTGTCCTACCTGCGTCGCCGACTGCCCGGCGGGGCGGTGCTGGACGAGACACCGCTCGACCTGCCGTGCCGGGAACTCCGCACCAGCGCCGTCTGGTACACGGTGGCCGAGTCCGCACTGGAACGGATCGGGTTGCCCTCCGTCCGGGTGCCCGGCGCGGCGCACGCCGCCGAGCACGCGGCCATCGGGCTGCTGCCGCTGCTCGCCACCTGCGATCGCTGGGATATCGGTGGGGTTTCCACCGCGATGCACGAGGACACCGGCAGGTGCACGGTCTTCGTCTACGACGGACAGCCCGGTGGCGCGGGCTTCGCCGCGCGAGGCTACGACGCCGCGCGACGGTGGCTGCGCGCCACCCGTGACGCGGTCGCCTGCTGCGAGTGCGACACCGGTTGCCCGTCCTGCGTGCAGTCGCCCAAGTGCGGCAACGGAAACGAACCGCTGGACAAGGCTGGCGCGGTGGCGCTGTTGGACCTGGTACTGGCCGCCCTCAACCACTGAGTCGGTCGCGTTCCTGGCCCGCCGGTCACCCGAGCGGTGGCGTGCCGCCGGGGTTGGCACCACCACGGATGGGTACCGCGCCGGTCCGGCCCGGGCACGGGCCCGGGCGCGGCGGTCCCCGAGTAGCCCGAGGTGGACCACGACCTCGACATCCACCTGGGTGAACTGTCCGGTGGTCCGGCAGGAACGCAGCGCGGCACCGTTGTGCTCGGCGATGACGGCCGCCGTCTGACAGGCCGGCCCACCACCGTCGGATGCCCGGGACGCCGCTGCGAGGGCGGCCAGGTCCGCGGCGGCGTCGGCGCGGTGCCGGGCGATCACCGCGGCTGCCCGCACCACCCCGACCGTGGCGGCGAGCAGCACCAGCGCGGTGAGCGCCACCACCCACACCGTGGCGCTACCCCGCTGGTCGCGCATGGCCCGTGTGGTCATGACCGGCCCGACTCGCCCGGTTCCCGCACGCCAACAGCCCGAGCCCGCACCGAGATCTCGGGGAGTAGTCGCCCCAGGGGGTGCAGGGTGGCGGTCACGGTCACCTGGGCGCGGTCCCCGACCAGAGACACCGACACCCGGGCCGAGCCGGGTGCGGCCTGGGCGGCGAACGTCCGAACCACCGAGGCGCCCTCCCCCCGGGCGGCCGCGCGTGCCGCCTCCCGCGCGGCATCCACGCATCGCAACTGGGCGGTGGCCACCGCGATGGCACTGACCGCCACGCAGACCACGACGACCAGGGCGGGCAGCACCATGGCGGTTTCCGCGGTGACCATGCCACTGTCGCCCCGTATCCGCCGGCGTGCACTCTCGCGGATGGACAGAACCGTCTGAGCCACCGCCGGCTCACAGGTGGACGTTGAGCGCGGAGGTCACGACCCGGCTCAGCGCGTGCAACACCGCGGCGCTGGTGACCACCTTGTAGAGAACCGCGGCAAAGGCGCAGGCGGCCAGGGTGCCCACGGCGTACTCGGCAGTCGTCATGCCGGCATCGCCACGGGGTATCCGACCCCTGATCCGAACACCGCGCAGACACAACGTCGCGACGAGGTTTCGCATGGTTCCTCCTCCGTATCGGTGCCGCGACCCTCGCGGCGCACGGTTCAACGGTCGTCCTCCGCCGGGGCTGGCGACAGAGGCCGGCGGGAGACTGTGGACA
>DATCXL010000090.1:0-2499 GCA_036565825.1 Mycobacteriales bacterium | reverse complement strand
GGCCTGAGCCCGCCCGGGCCCGACTGCCGGACCGACCCGGCACGGGCGTGTCGGCCCGCGCGGTGTTGAACTGGCCATCCCGGTGTTCCGGTCGAGCGGTCCGTCGACCCCCACAGGCTGTGGATAACTTGTGGACAAGCTGTGGATGGACTGTGGATACCCTGCCCACGGCCTGTGGGCGGGTTCTCGCCGTCGCCTTGTGCGCACCAGTCGTCAACGGCTGCCGGGCGCGGGTCACCGACGCCGGAACAGGGCCGCCCGGCCGGCCAGCACCAGCATTGCGCCACCCACAATGATCATTCCGGCCGCCACGCTGATCACCAGCGGCGACTGGCTGGCCGCGTAGTCGTCGGTGTTGGTCCTCGTCGGGATGGGCACCTGGGGTCCGTCCAGCGGCACCTTCGCCAGCCGGGACAGGTGTCCGCGAACCACGCCGACCGCGTCTCTCGCCAGTCCCTTGACGTCGTCGAGGGTGCCCGAACGTGACTCCCCCTGGTCGTTGGCCAGGGCCTCGGTGTTCCACTCGGTCACCGTGGCCACCCAGGCTCGGTCGAAGGCCTTGCCGGTGTGGATCGAAACCTCCTCAAGTTGTCGTTGACGGGTCGCCGTGGGTGTGGTTGACATGTCCAGGTTGAGTCGGGTCGCGATGCGCTGCAGGTCGGCGTCCAGGCTGGTGTGCTCACGAACCAGCCTGGCCCCCAGGCTGCGCGCCGCCGCCGAACTTCCCCGGTGTTCGGCGGCCGTGCCGGCCTGGATCTCGGCCAGGTTGTCCTGGTGCGCCGCACGCAGGAACGCCACGTCCTGGGCGGACGGACTCGCCGTCGGACTGGGGGTCGGGGTTGGGACAGCGGTCGGGGATCCTGCGGCCGAGCCTGTGGGTGAGCCTGTGGACAACCCTGTGGATGGTGCTGTGGACAACCCTGTGGACGGCGTGCCGGACGGGTTCGGTGCGGCCGTTGCCGATTCCGCCGGTGACATCGACCGGGACGTCACGGGCAACACGACCGGAGACGCCGCCGCGGCGATGAACGGCAGGGCGAGCAGCCCAACCACCCAACTGGGTCCTGACATGCGCCTCAGTCACCACCTGTCCAGTCGCCGGCACATGGTTGATCGTGGTCGGAGCAGTCTGTGAGGCTGGCGACCATGCCGATCTCTGTCACCTCACTGCACGTCTACCCGCTCAAAGGTTGCCACGGGACCGATCTGACCAGCGCCACCCTCACCTCGCGCGGGTTGCGGCACGACCGGGAACTCATGTTGGTCGATCCCCAGGGCGGGTTCATGAGTCAGCGAAACCTTCCACTGCTCGCGCTGTTCCATGTCGACTATGACGGTACGACACTGTCCGTGATCGGTCCGGATCGCGCGTCGTTGCGACATCAGGTGCGCGCCGACGGGGCACGGTTACCGGTACGGGTGCACCGCAGTGACACCGTCGGGGTGGACCAGGGCGACCAGGTCGCGTGGTGGTTCGGTTCCCGGCTGGGCCAGGCCTGCCGGTTGGTGCGGTTCCCCGACGACCAGGTGCGGCCGGTCAATCCCGTCTACGCGACCGCCGAGGTCCGCTTCGCCGACGCGTTCCCGTTGCTGGTCACCACCCAGGAGTCGCTGGCCGACCTCAACGCCCGGCTGGACCGACCGGTGCCGATGAACCGGTTCCGGCCCAGCATCGTGCTGGCTGGCTGGAACCGGGCCTGGGCCGAGGACCAGGTGCGGCTGCTGCGGATCGGTCAGGTGGAGGTGGAACTGGTCCGCCGGTGTGGGCGGTGCGCGGTCACCACCGTCGACCAGGACACCGGCGTGACCGGACACGAGCCGCTGCGGACGCTGGCCACCTTCCGCCAGCAGGACCAGAAGTTGCTGTTCGGGGTGCTGGCGGTGCCGCGGGTGACCGGGACCGTGCGCCGGGGCGACTCGGTGGAGGTGCTGGAGTACGCCGACGATTTTGTCCCAGTATGAGGGAGATGATCCGGGGTTGACGCGCCGGTCTGTGGCGTCCGGGTGACCCCGGGTGGCGTCGGACACACCTTCGGCCCCGTCGGTGACAACGTTCGAAAGTGGGCCCGCGGGCCATCCCCTACGCTGCGGGGCGTGAGCCTGAGCCTCTCCGAACTCACCCATCTCGCCGCAGGCAAGGTGCGTGACCTCTACCGGGTCGACGACCGGCATCTGCTGGTCGTCGCCAGCGACCGTATCTCCGCCTACGACTGGATACTGCCAACCCCGATCCCGGACAAGGGGCGGGTGCTGACCGCGATGTCGGTGTGGTGGTTCGGCCAGATCGCCGACCTGGTGCCGCACCATTTCGTGTCCGCCGACGACCCGCGTGTCCCGGTCGAGGTGCGTGGCCGGGCCATGTTGTGCCGGTCGCTGTCCATGTTGCCGGTGGAGTGCGTGGCCCGCGGGTACCTGACCGGGTCCGGGTTGGCCGACTACGCCGCGACCGGTGCGGTGTGTGGGGTGCCGTTGCCGGACGGACTCGGTAACGGCTCCCCC
>DATCXL010000828.1:0-7641 GCA_036565825.1 Mycobacteriales bacterium | reverse complement strand
CGAGGACCCACCCGCGGCGGGCCCGGTGGAGCGCGCCGTGACGACCTACCTTGATCATCTGGCGGTGGAACGGGGCCTGGCCGCCAACACGCTGATGTCCTACCGTCGTGACCTGCGTCGCTACACCGAGCACCTGGCCGGGTCGGGTCTGCGTAGCCTTGACGAGGTGTCCGAGGCGACGGTGTCGGCGTTCCTGGCCCGGTTGCGAGAGGGTGGTGACGGGCACGCGCCGCTGTCGTCCAGTTCGGCTGCCCGCGCGGTGGTCGCCGTGCGCGGACTGCACCGGTTCGCCGTGCGCGAGGGGCTGACCGGAGCTGACCCGGCGTCGGCGGTCCGTCCACCCTCCCCACCCCGCAGGTTGCCCAGGGCGATTCCGGTCGAGGCTGTGGGACGGTTACTCGACGCGGCCGGCACCGGCGACATCCCGAGGGGACTACGGGACCGGGCTCTGCTGGAACTGCTGTACGGCACCGGGGCGCGCATCTCCGAGGCGGTCGGGCTGACCGTCGACGATGTGACGGTGGGCGGATCAACGGTGATCCTGCGGGGTAAGGGCGGCAGAGAGCGCATGGTGCCACTCGGCCGGTATGCGCTGCGGGCGCTCGACGGGTACCTGGTGCGGGCCCGCCCCACATTGGCCGCCGGCGGGCGTGGCACCCCCAGGTTGTTTCTGAACGCACGTGGTGGCCCGCTGTCCCGGCAGAGCGCGTGGGCGATCCTGCGTGCGGCGGCCGGTCGGGCCGGACTGTCCGGGCGGATCTCCCCACACACCCTGCGGCATTCCTTCGCCACCCACCTGCTCGACGGCGGGGCCGACGTGCGGGTGGTCCAGGAACTGCTCGGGCACGCGTCGGTGACGACCACCCAGATGTACACCCTGGTTACGGTGGAGCATCTGCGGGAGGTCTATGCGACCGCACATCCGCGTGCACGGTGACAACCCTTGAGGGCCGGCGTTGATGCGGCATCGACGACTGGTCGTGTGTGACGCGGCGCGCACCGGTGCGCTTCCTTGCCCAGGGTGGGTGCCAGCCATACAGTCGGGCCGACAGTCGTGGCTCCTCGGCGAGATGCGGTGACATCGTTAGGTCGACAGGAAGGCCAACATGCAAAGACCCATGTCGACACGCGACCCGTACGGCGAGGGATTCACCCTGAGGGGTTCGCACGACCGTGGGCACGAGTCGGACGAGTACCCGACTTCGGATGCCTGTGGACGGGTCAGTGGCGGGTTCGACGGGCCGATCGACCCGACCCGGGTCGATCCGGTGCGGTTGCGTCCGCGTCGGGTGCTGCCCGAGCCAACCCCGGTACGCGAGCACGGGCCGGCACGGGTGGTCGCGTTGGCCAACCAGAAGGGTGGCGTTGGCAAGACCACCTCCACCATCAATCTCGGCGCGGCGCTGGCCGAGTACGGCCGACGGGTGCTTCTGGTCGACTTCGACCCGCAGGGTGCACTGTCGGTTGGCCTGGGGGTGAACCCGCACCAACTCGACATGACCATCTACAACCTGCTTATGGGTGGTGCCGTCAGCATCGACGAGGTACTGCTCAAGACGAACGTCGCCGGCATGGACCTGCTGCCCAGCAACATCGACCTGTCCGCAGCCGAGGTGCAGTTGGTCAGTGAGGTCGCCCGCGAGCAGAGCCTGCTGCGGGTGTTGCGCCCGGTGCTCAACGAGTACGACTTCATCCTGATCGACTGTCAGCCCTCGCTAGGCCTGCTCACCATCAACGCGCTGACCGCGGCGCAGAGCGTCATCATCCCGTTGGAGTGCGAGTTCTTCAGCCTGCGCGGTGTCGCCCTGCTCATCGACACCATCGACAAGATCAGGGCGCGGCTGAATCCGGACCTACAGATCGAGGGGATCCTCGCCACCATGTACGACGCCCGCACGGTGCACGCGCGGGAGGTGTTCGCCCGGGTGGTCGAAGCGTTCGGCGACACCGTCTTCGACACGGTCATCGCACGCACGGTGCGGTTTCCGGAGACAACGGTGGCGGGTGAGCCGATCACCACCTGGGCGCCAACATCCAGCGGGGCCCGCGCCTACCGTAACCTGGCCAGGGAGGTGCTCGCCCGATGAACCGGCGCCCCAGCCTGCCAGGTGCTGCCGAACTCTTCCGCACCACCACCATGTCCCTGTCGGCCGCCAAGGGCTCACCGGCCACCCGGTCGGTCGGTGCCGATGACGGCGATCCGGCGGGTACTCCGGTGACGCCCGTCGGGTTGGCCGCGGTCCCGACCGGTGGTGGGGGTGAGTCTGACCAGGGCCGGCGCAGGCCGGCCCGGCGTCGGGCCTCGACCGGTGCGCGGCGAGGCAGCGGACGCCAACGGCACGAGGAGAAGATCACGGTGTACTGCTCCGCCGAGGAGTTGCTCGACCTGGAGAGCGCCCGCCTGGCGCTGCGTGCCGACCACGACCTGGTGGTGGATCGCGGCCGGATGGTGCGCGAGGCCGTGGCGGTGGTACTCGCCGACCTTGAGGCCAAGGGCGAGGACTCGGTCCTGGTCCGCCGGCTGCGTGAGTCCTGACCGGTGCTACGGGCGTTAGGGCACCCGATCTCCTTTCTGGGGCTCGTGGTCGGATTCCTGGCTGGAATCTTCGTGCTGTACCACGCGCAGGCCTGGACCGCGCGGCTACTCGGTGACCGGATGGCCACCCGTGCCGGGCACGACCTGCGTCGGGCGGTGGACCCTTTCGGTGCCGTCGCCGCGGCCATCTCGGTGCCCGGCTGGGGCAGCCTGCCCGAGACCAACCTGCGTTCGACCGGGCGGCGGGCGGTCGCCCTGCTGATGGGGCCGGTCGCCGCGGCGGCGGTCGGGCTGGTCGCGATGGTTGGCTACCGGGCCGTGGGCGGCCCGTCGGTCGCGGTCGGCCCGGGTGACCTGCTCGGCGGGGTGCCGCTGCCGGCTGAGCAGACCTTCCTGCTGTGCCTGGGGGTGGAGTCCATCGGCATTGCCGTGCTCTCGCTGGTGCCGCTGCCACCGCTGACCGGGTGGCGGCTGCTCCAACTCGCCTCCTCACACACCCTGGGTTGGCAGCGGGCCCGGTACTGGTTGGAGGAGCGCAACTTCGGGGTGGTCATCCTGCTGGCGTTGCTGATCTTCCCGCTGGGCCGCGACGGCCCGCTGTTGGTGGAGTTGGTCGACACCATCACCCGTCCGTTGACAGGTCTGCTGCCATGACCCCGGCACGCCGGACGGCAGGCAGCCGTGTCACCAGCGGGCTGTCCGAACCGACTACCGTCGGCCTGTGAGCGCGCCGCTTCCCCGTCCCGACGACGCCGGACATCCCAACGTCGAGCATCCGGCTGTTGGGGACCTGGCTGTTGGGGACCTGGCTGTTGGGGGGCAGGGGGATGAGCCTGTCCAGGCAACGGTCGCGCCGGTCCGTGAGCCGGTGCGGGTCGAGCCCTTCCAGGTGCACCTGGCGAACTTCGAGGGGCCGTTCGACCTGCTGCTCCAGTTGATCTCCAAGCACCAGCTCGACGTGACCGAGGTCGCGCTGTCGCAGGTTACCGACGAGTTCATCGCCCACATCCGGGCGGCCGGCTCGGCCTGGGACCTTGGCCAGGCGACCGAGTTCCTGGTCGTCGCGGCCACCCTGCTCGATCTGAAGGCCGCGCGGCTGCTGCCCGCCGCCGAGGTCGAGGACGAGGAGGACCTGGCGCTGCTGGAGGCCCGCGACCTGCTGTTCGCCCGGTTGTTGCAGTACCGGGCCTACAAGCAGGTGGCCGCCTGGTTCCGGGAGTTGGAGACCGTGCAGTCGCGTCGGCATCCGCGTGCGGTCACCATGGAGCCGCGGTTCGCCTCGCTGTTGCCCGAGGTGCTGCTGGGTCTGGGTCCCGAACAGTTCGCCCGGCTGGCCGCGGCGGCCATGACGCCCAAGGCACCGCCGGTGGTGTCCCTCGACCATGTGCACTCACCGCGGGTGAGCGTACGGGAGCATGCCGCGATGCTGCGTGAGCGGTTGTCCCGGGTCGGTTCGGCCACCTTCCGGTCGCTGGTCGCCGACTGTGGGCACACCCTGGAGGTGGTGGCCCGGTTCCTGGCCCTGTTGGAGCTGTACCGGGAGGCGGCGGTGGCGTTCGAGCAGGTGACGCCGCTGGGCGAGTTGCACGTACGGTGGACGGGTGCCGCCGACGGTGCCGGTGCCACGCACGGTGACGGGGAGGGTTCCGACGTGGACGAGGAGTACGGGTGAGCGAGCACAGCAGCGTCCCGCCGGATGCGGACATACCGCCCGGGCAGATCCCGGGTGCACAGGCCGGTGTGGACGGGCCCGTCGAGGAACCCGACCTGACCGGTTCGGATGTCACCGAACCGGACGAGCCGGTGCGGCTGCAGGCCGCGGTCGAGGCGGTGTTGCTCGTGCTGGACACCCCGGTGGCAACCACCGACCTCGCCGGGGTGTTCGGGGTGACCGGGCCGGCGATGGCCCAGACCCTGGCCGACCTGCGCGACGAGTACGACGAACAGGCACGTGGTTTCACGCTGCGCGAACTAGCCGGCGGTTGGCGGATGTACACCAGGGAGGAGTACGCGCCCTACGTCGAACGCTACGTGCGCGACGGCCAGCAGACCCGGCTCACCCAGGCCGCGTTGGAGACCCTCGCCGTGGTCGCCTACCGCCAGCCGGTCACCCGTGCGCGCGTGGCGGCAATCCGTGGTGTGGGGGTGGACGGGGTGATGCGTACCCTGCTGGGTAGGGGCTTGGTCGAGGAGTGCGGTACGGATCCAGACACCGGCGGCAACCTGTACCGTACGACCCCGCTGTTCCTGGAGAAGCTCGGACTGCGTTCGTTGGACGAGCTTCCGTCGCTGGCTCCACTCCTTCCCGAGATTGATGCCGTTGATGATGTCGCAACCTCAGCCTGAGACCACGCCCAGCGGTGAGCGCCTACAGAAGGTGCTTGCCGGCGCCGGGGTGGCCTCTCGCCGCGCCTGCGAGGAACTCATCGCGGCCGGTCGTGTCACCGTCAACGGCAAGGTCGTCCAACGGCCCGGAACGCGGGTCGACCCGGCGCACGACATAGTGCACGTGGACGGGGAACGGGTCGCGCTCCGCCCTGACCTGGTGTACCTGGCGCTGAACAAGCCCCGAGGGGTGCTCAGCGCCATGTCCGACGACCGGGGCCGCACGACCGTGGGTGACTGGGTCGCCGAGCGGCCCGAGCGGCTGTTCCACGTCGGGCGGCTGGACCAGGACAGCGAGGGCCTGCTGCTGATGACCAACGATGGTGAGTTGGCGCATCGGCTGACCCACCCCTCGCACGGGGTGCCCAAGACCTACCTGGCCCAGGTTCGCGGTCCGGTGAAGCGCGATCTGGGTCGACGGCTGCGGGCCGGCGTGAACCTGGACGGTCGACCGGTGAGCGTGGACGAGTTCCGGTTGGTTGAGTCGACCGGCAGCCAGGCACTGGTCGAGATCGTGCTGCACGAGGGGCGCAAGCACGTGGTTCGCCGCCTGCTCGACGAGGCCGGCCATCCGGTGTCTCGGCTGGTACGCACGTCCATCGGTCCCGTTCGGCTGGGTCACCAGAAGCCGGGCACGGTCCGGCGTCTGGGCCGCGAGGAGATCGGCAAGCTGTACCGGTCGGTGGGACTCTGACCGACAGCTCCGTTACGAAGGTCAGTCGGCGCGTGCGGCTTGCCGTCCTGTGTGGTTGGTGGCCAGCGCCACGCTGAGACACTCCGCGATCCGGTCCATCTCCGCGTCCGGTACGCATTGTTCCGGCGGTAGGCCCAGCATCCCGAAGATGCCAGGCCCACGGAGTTGTTCTGGTTGGTCCCTCATCCGCGGGATGACGTGGAAGTGGACGTGGCTGAACCGTTCGGCCTCGGCCAGCAACACGATGTAGGTCTTCACGCAGCCGACAACTTCACGCAGCGCCTGGCTGAGGTCCCGCAGCAGCGGCCCCAACTCCGCCGCGGCGTCAGGGTCGAGTTCGGTCAGGGCGGTGATGTGGCGGGTCGGCAGCAGTACCAACCAGCCGGGCAGGCCCGTGGTGAACGCGTGTGCCACCCGCCAGTGCCGGGTCCGCAGGGATCCGTTCCCGGGCGGGTAGATCGGCGGCCGCGGTGTTCTGACAGGGTAGGCAGGCCCTGGTGTCATCGTCGGTCGCAGGTACGCGGTCAACATATCGGTCCGCTTCCGCTGCGTGGCTGGTTGGTGACGGTTGTGCCGGTGGCTTGGTCACCGTCGGGTTGGAAGCGGCAGAATGCGCGCAGGTTCGGCGTTGGCCGACCACAAATCGAGAAGGAGCGGTCGTGCCACTCACCGGCGTCGTCGCACTGGACGGACCGTCCGGCACCGGAAAGTCCTCGGTGGCCCGTTCCCTGGCCCGGGCCCTCGGCGCGTGCTACCTGGACACCGGGGCGATGTACCGGGCGGTGACCTGGGCGGTACTGCGCGCCGGGGTTGATCTGAACGACACCGACGCGGTCGCCGACGTTGCCGGCAGGGTGCGACTGGAGATCACCACCGACCCGGACGACCAGCAGGTCAGCGCGGACGGGCAGCGGGTGGATCGCCAGATCCGTTCGGTACCGGTGACCGCTGCGGTCAGCGAGGTCTCGGCGGTGCCGGAAGTACGGGCCACGTTGGTGGCCGCGCAACGGGCGATCATCGACGAGGCCCTGGGCCGGTGCGGCATCGTGGTGGAGGGGCGTGACATAGGCACCGTGGTCGCGCCGGATGCGGCACTGAAGGTGTTCCTGACCGCCTCGGCGGAGGAACGCGCGGCGCGCCGGTCCAGGCAGGTCGGTCGGACCGGTGCGGGTCAGGTCGAGGCCGTTCAGGAGGCGATGCGGCGCAGGGACACCTTTGACAGCAGTCGCGTGGCCAGTCCGCTGCGGCCTGCCGACGACGCCGTCGAGGTCGACACCACCCACCTGTCGCTCACCGAGGTGGTCGAACGCATGGTGGAACTGGCCCGTGACCGCGGTCTGGTCCCTGAGGGACACCGGTGAGCATCGAACGGACCGCTCGCCAGCGTGCCCGGGGGGTGTGGTCCATGGCTCCGGGCAGGCTCATCGCCCGGTTGCTCACCTGGGCCGCGGTCAGGCTGACGGTGGTGGGCCTGGAGAACGTGCCGGCCACCGGCGGCGTGCTGTTGGCGATCAACCACAGCGCGTTCGTCGACGGGCCGATCGTGTTCGGCCTGGTGCGCCGACCGACCGCCTTCCTGATCAAGATCGAGATGTTCCGTGGGCCGCTGGGTCTGCTGTTGCGCCACATCGGGCAGATCCCGGTGCGGCGCGGGATCGCCGAGCGGGCGCCGTTGGTCGCCGCGTTGGACACACTGGCCGAAGGCGGTGCGATCGGCATCTTCCCGGAGGGCACCCGTGGTGTCGGCGACGTGTCCCGGGTGGAGCATGGGATCGCGTTCCTGGCGCTGCGGTCGGGTTGCCCGGTGGTGCCGGTGGCCTGTCTGGGCACCGCGTCGGCGTTCGCCGGAGGGTGGCGACCAGGTCGGCGTCGGCGGATCCGGGTCGTCTTCGGTGAGCCGTTCGTGATCGGCAGCGGTCAGGTCGGCCCGGCCAGGCGTACCGTGGCCGAGGCGGCTGAGGAGATCCGGATCGTGCTGGCCAAGCACGTGGCACAGGTCGCCGGTGGACATGACCCGGAGGAATCC
>DATCXL010000820.1:0-7678 GCA_036565825.1 Mycobacteriales bacterium | reverse complement strand
GTCAACCAGTGGTTCGCTCCGCGAGCCGCCGGTAGTAGTCCTGGCAGTCGTCGTAGGACGGCAGCGCGCCCTGTTCGAGTGCCTCTGCCAGAGTCGGTGCGGCCTGGTCACGGGCCGACAACACCAGTTCCATGTCGGTGGGCCAGGGCAGGGCCAGAGCCGGGTCCAGTGCGTTCACGGTGTGCTCATGGCCAGGGTTGTAAGGCTCGGAACACAGGTAGGTAAGCGCGCTGTCGTCATCCAGCGCGACAAACCCATGCCCCAGACCCTCGGCGATGTACACCGCGCGGCGGTCCACCTCGTCGAGTAACACCGCGTCGTGTCGGCCGAACGTCGGTGAGCCGACCCTGATGTCCACCACCACGTCGAGGATCCTGCCACGCGGGCAGTAGACGTACTTGGCCTGACCGGGCGGGACGTCGGCGTAGTGCACGGCCCGGACCGTGCCCCGCCGCGAGATACTGTGGTTGGCTTGGGCCAGCCTGAACCGGTGACCGATCGTCGTGGCAAGGGTGTCCTCCCGCAACCATTCAAGGAAGAGCCCGCGGTCGTCGCCGCGCTGCACGGGGGTGAATTCCCACGCCCCGGCCACGGCAAGTTCTCGTACGTTCATCGGCGGTGACGTTAGCAGCAGGTGTCCAAGCTCACGGTGGTGCGTCCCGGTCCTGTGGCAGACTCGGGTCACCTCGGGCGATCCCCGAGCACATCAGGCATGTCACCGCGGGACGAGGCCGCCGGCGGCGTTGTCCACGCAGCGGATCGCACCTACCGAGGGAGAGGTAACAGCGTGACCGGGTACGACGACGAGTCCGTCTTCCGCATGCACGAGGGCGGCAAGCTCAGTGTGGCGAGCACCGCCGAGCTCCGTGACCACGTCGACCTGTCGATGGCCTACACACCGGGTGTGGCCACCGTCTGCTCGGCCATCGCGGCCGATCCGAAGCTCGCCGACCGGTACACCTGGGCCAGCCGGGTGGTCGCGGTGGTCACCGACGGCACGGCGGTGCTCGGGCTCGGCAACATCGGACCACGGGCCGCGCTGCCGGTGATGGAGGGTAAGGCGTGCCTGTTCAAGCGGTTCGCCGGGCTCGACGCCATCCCGTTGGTGCTGGACACCACCGACGTTGACGAGATCGTCGACACCGTGGTGCGGCTGGCTCCGTCGTTCGGTGCGGTCAACCTGGAGGACATCAGCGCACCGCGCTGCTTCGAGGTGGAGCGCCGGCTACGCGACGCACTGGACCTTCCGGTCATGCACGACGACCAGCACGGCACCGCGATCGTGGTACTGGCCGCACTGCGTAACGCCGCGAGGCTGACCGGTCGCAAGCTCGGCGACCTGCGCGTCGTGGTGTCGGGTGCCGGTGCCGCCGGGGTGGCGTGTACCCGCATCCTGTTGGCTGCCGGGGTCGGCGACATCACCGTGGTCGACTCTCGGGGCATCATCCACCCTGGGCGACCGGAACTGACTCCGGTCAAGGTGGAACTGGCCGGGCAGACCAACTCAACCGGGCTCACCGGCTCGCTGGCCGACGCGATGCGCGGCGCGGACGTGTTCGTGGGAGTCTCCGCCGGCACGGTCCCCGAGGACGTGGTGGCCACCATGGCCACCGATGCCGTCGTGTTCGCACTGGCCAACCCGAACCCGGAGATCCATCCCGAGGTGGCCGGCCGGCACGCCAGCATCGTGGCCACCGGACGCAGTGACTACCCGAACCAGATCAACAACGTGCTCGCCTTCCCGGGGGTGTTCCGGGGCGCAATCGACGCACGGGCGCACCGGATCACCGAGGGTATGAAACTTGCCGCCGCGGACGCGCTTGCCACGGTGGTTGGCGACGGGTTGCGCGCGGATCGCATCATCCCCAGCGTGTTCGACGAGGGAGTGACCGAGGCGGTGGCCGCCGCAGTGGCCAGGGCGGCGGCCACCGAGAACGTGGTGGCCTGATCGACGAGACCGTGGTCGGGCCTGAACGGTGTCAGGTCGACGTCGGCCCGGGAACGGTCGGGCGGGTGTGAGTGGTGGACGGTAAGCCGCGTGGCCACGCCGGACCCAGGGCCGTAGGCCCGGCGTGGCCACGACGGCCGCCTCGGCGGCGCTACAGGCGCAGTCGGTGCCGGCCCTGGGTACGCCAGCGGCGTTCCCGTTCGGCCAGGCGGACCGGATCACGCCAGAGCGCCGAGCAGATGACGATCGTGCAGACGGCACCGGTGGCGATGCCGGCGAACATGGACCACATGTAGGTCACGGCCGGTTCCCCTTCGGCTGCCGTAGAACGTCGAGCACGGGCGCGGCGGTGAGGGTTGGCACCCCTCCATGCCCACTCACCGCCGCGCCCGGCTGTTCACCCGGCATCGGAGCAGACCGCGTCCGCGGCCGGGGAGTACAGGAGTTGGTCGGCCAGCGCCGTGTACTGACACAGTGGTGCCGGCTGGCCACATGAGCACATGTCCACTCCGCACCGGCGCATCGGCACCCGCCGGTGCAGTGCGAGCACGGCGAAGGAGAAGACCCGGAACATCTCCGGTTCGACGTCGCAGGTGGACAGTGCGGGGAGGACGTCGAGACCCTGGCCGCCGGTCAGGTCGGTCATCACGACTCCTCGCCCCGGGGGGTCGGTCCGGGCGTCCTTCGCGTGGGGCATGGCGCGACGGGGAGCTCCTGCCTGACCCACCCGTGCGTCGTCGGACCGCCATGTGCGGAACCTGTGGCCGCCGCGACATGCGGGCAGCGGGTGGAAGCCGCCGCAGAGCCATGCTGCCTACCGCACACTCCCTACCACACCCTTTCTGGATGGTGACGCTTCGGACACGCCACGTGATGGGAGTCAAAGGTAGAGGGCGCAAAGGGGGCCCGCGGACACCGTCGGTGTCCTGTCCGGGATGGCCATGGAGTGTCCCCCGAACTCGACGGGTGGACATGGGTCGGCGGCAACGGATCAGAAACCGTTTACAAGTCCGCCCGGCAAGCATCTCACAGCCGCCAACGGCGCGGTACCGATACGTTCGTCATTTTCGGTTGAACTCGCAAGAAGCTCTGTCAGCGCGGGTGCAGCACATTCGTCAGCACATTATTGGGGCATATGCCGAGATCGCCCCGTGTCGTGTAGCGACAGTCGACCCGTTTGCGACTCACCCAGCCTTCTGGGGTCACGGACACCCAATACCGTGACGGTGCGTAGTAATGGGAAGGCGGTAAGTTCGAGAAGTTGCCCGGCGGGGGATAGACCTGTCAACGGTCACGGTGAGGTGATCACGTGGTCCTCCCTGTCTACGACGACAATCCAACACGTCGCGCCGCATACGTTACATGGAGTTTGGTAGTTCTTAATATAGGCATCTTTTTCTTTTCACCTGTTCGTGCGCCATTCTTCGGTAATCCCTCGGCTCACCAACTGTGCCACCAGAAGGCCTTCTATGAGCACTACGCGGCGATCCCTCGGGAACTGGCCCACCTGGCACCGTTGAACTACACCTACGGGACGGGCCCCGGTCAGATGTGTCAGCTGGTGGCCCGAACGTTCGACAAGCACATCCTGTTGTCGTCGGTCACCTACATGTTCGTGCATGGAGGGGTTCTGCACCTGCTCGGCAACATGCTGTTCCTGGTGATATTCGGCAACAACGTGGAAGACCGGCTGGGCAGACTCCGGTTCCTGGTCTTCTACCTGGTAGCCGGAGTGGTCTCGGCCTTCTCATACGCGCTTGTCAACCCCGCGGGGCAGGCGCCGCTGGTGGGAGCCTCCGGAGCCATCGCGGGCATACTGGGTGCCTACCTCGTGCTCTACCCACGCGCTCCGGTGACCGGGCTACTGCTGTTCGTCATCCCGCTGCGACTACCGGCCTGGATCGTGTTGGGCATGTGGTTCGGCATCCAGTCCTTCTACGCACGTGGCACCGGTGTGGCCGGTGGCGGGGTTGCCTACTTCGTACACGTGGTGGGTTTCGTAACCGGGGTCGCCTACGCCGCGGTGAACCGCCGTCGGTTCCGGGAGGAACCACCTGAGCCTGAACCCCGGGCCAATCCCTCGTCGGCACACCCCTGACCCGACTGGATCGGGTGCCGCCCGTGTGGACGGCACCCGATCGCGTCAGATCGCCTCGTCGGCCAGGTCGTCGTCGAGGTCCTCGTCCCGCGCCAGCCAGGTGGCCAGCCGGTCCACCGGTACCTCGAACTGCGGGTTCAGGTCGACAAAGACCCGTAGCCGGTCTGCCAGCCAGGTCAGCGAAACCCTCTCCTCGCCACGCCGGTCGGCGAGTTCCTCGATGCCACGGTCGGTGAAGTACACGGCTACCTACCCCGAGAACGCCGCTTCGGCGAGCGCCTTCTGCTCGGCTTCGTGCAACTTGCTCGACCCTCCGGCCGGGCTTGCCGACGCGGGCCGGGAGCGCAACGAGAGCCGCCGGTCACCGAGATGGGCAGGAAGGTGCAACGCGATGTGCGTCCAGGCGCCCATGTTCGCCGGCTCCTCCTGCACCCACCGCAGGTCGCGCGCGTTCCGGTAGGGCGCGAGCGCCTCGGTAACCTGCGCTCCGGGCAGCGGGTACAACTGCTCGATACGCAGGACCGCGGTGTCGGTGATTCCGGCCCGCTCACGGTGCGCGGCCAGATCGTAGTAGACCTTGCCGCTACACAACAGCACCCGGGTCACCGCCGACGGATCGGTGATCTTGGAGTCGGTCACAACCGGAGCGAATGTACCGGTGGTGAAGTCCTCCACCGACGAGGTGGCCGCACGCAGTCGCAACAGTGACTTCGGGGTGAAGACGACCAGTGGCCGGCGTCGACGAGACAGTGCGTGTCTACGCAAGAGGTGGAAATGGCTGGCCGGTGTGGAGGGCAGGCACACCGTCATGTTGTCCTCGGCGCACAACTGTAGGAACCGTTCGATCCGGGCACTCGAATGGTCCGGGCCCTGTCCCTCGTAGCCGTGCGGGAGCAGCAGGGCCACCCCTGACTGTTGACCCCACTTGGCCTCGCCCGAGGAGATGAACTCGTCGATGATCGACTGTGCGCCGTTGGCGAAGTCTCCGAACTGGGCCTCCCAGGACACCAGCGCGTCCGGGTTAGCCACCGAGTAGCCGTACTCGAAGCCCATCGCGGCATACTCGGACAGCAGCGAGTCATACACCCAGAATGGTGCCTGCTGCGGGTCCAGGTACTTCAACGGCGTGTACTCCTGGCCGGTGTCCCGGTCCACCAACATCGCGTGCCGTTGTACGAAGGTGCCGCGTCGGCTGTCCTGGCCGGCCAACCGGACCGGCCGGCCCTGCAACACCAGCGAGCCGAAGGCGAGCAGTTCACCGAAGCCCCAGTCGATGTTGCCCTCACTGGCCATCGCGGCACGCCGCTGGAGTTGCGGCTTGAGTCGCGGGTGGACCGTGAAACCCTCGGGCAGGTTGACGTAGGCGTCGCCGATCCGCTTGACCACCTCGCTGCTGATCGCGGTGGCCACGTCGTCGACCGGAGTCTGACGCATCCGGGTCTCGGGCTGCGGTTCGCTACCGGCGTTACGGGTCTCCAGGAAGACCTTCTCCAACTGCCCCTGGTAGTCCCGCAACGCCTCCTCGGCCTCGGACACCGTGATGTCCCCGCGGCCGATGAGCGCCTCGGTGTAGAGCTTCCGAACCGACCGCTTCGCGTCGATGATGTCGTACATCTTCGGCTGGGTGAACGACGGGTTGTCGGTCTCGTTGTGACCACGCCGCCGGTAGCAGACCATGTCGATGACGACGTCCTTCTTGAACTGCCGTCGGTAGATCATGGCCAGCCGGGCGACCCGCACACAGGCCTCGGGGTCGTCCCCGTTCACGTGGAAGATCGGTGCCTGGATCATCCTGGCCACGTCCGTGCAGTACAGGCTGGAACGTGCCTCGCCCGGACTGGTGGTGAACCCGACCTGGTTGTTGATGATCACGTGCACGGTGCCGCCGGTGCGGTATCCCCGCAGTTGGGAGAGGTTCAGCGTCTCGGCCACCACACCCTGTCCGGCGAACGCGGCGTCGCCGTGGATCAGCACGGGAAGCACGGTGAATCCCGACTCACCCTTGTTGATCGTGTCCTGCTTGGCTCGGACGATACCCTCCAGGACTGGGTTCACCGCCTCCAGGTGACTGGGATTGGAGGTCAGCGACACCGTGACGGTCCGCCCGTCCAGCGCGCTGGTGAACGTGCCGGTGGCACCCAGGTGGTACTTCACGTCGCCGGAGCCGTGCACGGTCCCCGGGTCGATGTAGCCCTCGAACTCCCGGAAGATCTTCGCGTAGCTCTTTCCGACGATGTTGGCGAGCACGTTGAGCCGGCCCCGGTGCGCCATGCCGATGACGACCTCGTCCAACTCCTGCTCGGCCGCGTCCCGCACCACCTTGTCCAACAGCGGGATGATGCTCTCCGAGCCCTCCAGCGAGAACCGCCGCTGACCGACGTACTTTGTCTGCAGGAACGTCTCGAACGCCTCGGCGGCGTTCAGCCGGCCGAGGATGTGCTTCTGCTCCTCGCCGCTGAGATCCTCGTGCTGCACCTCGACCCGTGCCTGCAGCCAGGCGCGTTCCTCGGGGTCGGTGATGTGCATGTACTCCACGCCCACCCGACGGCAGTAGGCGTCCCGGAGGACCCCCAGCACGTCGCGCAGCTTCATCACCCGACGCCCGGCGAACCCGCCGACCGGGAACTCCCGGTCCAGATCCCACAGGGTCAGCCCGTGCTTGTTGACGTCCAGGTCGTCGTGGTTGCGGAGCCGGAACTCCAACGGATCGGTGTCGGCCATCAGGTGGCCGTTGGTCCGGTAGGCGTTGATCAGTTCGATGACCCGGGCCGACTTGTCGATCTGGCCTTCGTGTGAGGTCCGCTGGTCACGCATCCACCGGACCGGCTGGTACGGCACCCGCAGCGACTGGAAGATCTCGTCGTAGAACGAGTCGGCGAGCAGCAGTTCGTGCATCCGGCGGAGGAAGTCACCGGATATCGCACCCTGGATGATCCGATGGTCGTAGGTCGAGGTGAGGGTCATCACCCGACTGACCGCGGCCTGGGCCAGATCCTCCTCGCTCATCCCCTGGAACTCGGCCGGGTACTCCATCGCGCCGACACCCACGATGCAGCCCTGGCCCTGCATCAACCGCGGCACCGAGTGCACCGTGCCGATGGTGCCGGGGTTGGTGAGGCTGATGGTGGTACCGGCGAAGTCCTCGACGGTCAACTTGCCGGCCCGGGCACGCCGGATGATGTCCTCGTATACCTGCAGGAACCGGGCAAAGTCCATCGACTCGGCGTTCTTGATGGAGGCGACCACCAGTGAGCGGCTACCGTCCCCCTTCTTCAGGTCGATGGCCAGGCCAAGGTTGACGTGCTCGGGCACCACCAACATCGGCTTGCCGTCGACCAGGGCGAACGAGTTGTTCATCTCCGGGAAGTCGGCCAACGCCCTGACCGTCGCGTACCCGATCAGATGGGTGAACGACACCTTGCCACCACGCGCCCGACGCAGGTGGTTGTTGATCACTATCCGGTTGTCCGCCACCAGCTTGGCCGGTACCGCGCGCACGCTGGTGGCGGTGGGCACGGTCAGCGAGGTCTCCATGTTGGCCACGGTGCGGGCGGCGGCGCCGCGCAGCGGGCTGGCCCGGCCGGGCAACTGCGGACGCGGCTGGGTCGGCTTCGGAGCCTGTGGCGGCTCTG